>JBLNDH010000635.1:0-11553 GCA_050261455.1 Bacillota bacterium | reverse complement strand
AAGGACATCGCCATCGGTCACTGGCGCCTCAAGGCCGACGGCAAGGAGATCGAAACCGGCGATCTGCCGGAACTCGACCTCGCCCCCGGCGCCACCACTCAACTCACCATCCCCGTCAAGGCGTTCACCGCGCAGCCCGGCGCCGAGTACTTCCTCGAGTTGAGTTTCACCCTCAAGCAAGATCAGTCCTGGGCCAAGGCCGGCCACGAAATCGCCTGGGACGAATTCAGACTCCCCGACGCCTCCCCGCTCCCGGCCGCCCCTGTCCAAGCCATGCCCTCGCTCAAGCTGACGCCCGATGACGCCCGGGTGGTGGTCACCGGCAAAGGTTTCGAGGTCACTTTCGACAAAAAGGCCGGCACCCTTGCCTCTCTCCAATTCAAAGGTGTCCAGCTGATCAACACCCCCCTCCGTCCCGATTTCTGGCGAGCCCCCACCGATAACGACCGCGGCCGCAATATGGCCAAGTCGCAGGGCATCTGGCGCACCGCCCACGAAGACGCGCAAGTCCAAAGCGTCACCGTGGAAGAAGAATCGCGGTTGCGTGCCGTCACCGTGAAGGTCGCCCTGAAACTCCCCAAGGTCGATGCCGAGTGGGAGACCAGCTACACCGTCTACGGCAGCGGCGACATCACCGTCAATGCCCGCTTCAAACCCTCCCGCACCAACCTCCCGCAACTCGTCCGCATGGGCATGCAGATGACCATCCCCGCCGGTTTCGAGAAGATCACCTGGTGTGGCCCCGGCCCTCAGGAAACCTACTGCGATCGCAAGGACGCCAAGGTCGGTATCTATAGCGGCACCGTCGAGGACCAGTTCTTCGCCCGCTACACCGAGCCCGGTGAAAGCGGCAACAAGGTCGACGTCCGCTGGGTCACCCTGACCAACAGCAACGGCCTCGGCCTCCTCGCCGTCGGCCAGCCGCTCCTCAGCGTCAATGCCCTGCATTACACCACCGACGACCTGCAGAACGCCAAGCACGCCTTCCAGTTGAAGCATCGCGATTTCGTCACGCTCAACCTGGACCTCAAACAGCAGGGCGCTGGCGGCGACGATAGCTGGGGCGCCTGGCCGCATCCCGAGTACCTGATCCCCTGTGCCCCATACTCTTATCAGTTCCGCCTGCGGCCGTTCGATAGCAATGACGATCCCGCCAAGCTGGCGCGATCCGCTGGGTTCTAAAAACTCCCCGGCAGCAACCAACTGTGGGCCCGCTGCCAGGTTTAAGAAGCTGTCTCACAACCCCCACGCCGGGTTCGGAGCTACGCGACGATCCGGAACGGGTTCAGGTTGTGAGACAGCTTCCATGCACTATCAAAAGGAGTCACTGATGAATCGCTCCCTTATTCACCGCGCCGCCGCGATGTGCCTCGCCGCGACCCTCGGCGTCCTCACCGCTTCGCGCGAAGCGACCGCCGCTGAGCCCAAGCCCCTCTCCTCTTATGACCCGCAGGTCAAAGAGCTGCTGTCGAAGATGACCCTCGACGAAAAGATCGGCCAGATGACCCAACCCGATCAGGAGTCGATGAAGGACCTCTCCGACGTCGAAAACCTTTTCCTCGGCTCGGTCCTCTCCGGCGGCAGTTCCGATCCCAAGGACGGCAACTCCCTCGAAGCCTGGACCAACATGTACGACACCATCCAGTCGCATGCCCTCAAGACTCGCCTGGGCATTCCGCTGCTCTATGGTGTCGATGCCGTCCATGGCCACAACAACGTCATCGGCGCCGTCATCTTCCCCCAGAACATCGGCCTCGGCTGCACCCGCAACCCCGAGCTGATCGAGAAGATCAGCCGCATCACCGCCGAAGAAGTCCGCGCCACGGGCATCAACTGGGCCTTCGCCCCCTGTGTCACCGTCCCCCAGGACGATCGCTGGGGCCGCACTTATGAAGGCTTCTCCGAAGACCCCGACGTCGTGAAGGTCCTCGGCGCCGCTGCCGTCCGCGGCCTCCAAGGCTCCGACCTTAGCCAACCCCTTTCGGTCCTCGCCTGTGCCAAGCACTTCATCGCCGATGGCGGCACCACCTTCGGCTCCGCTCGCGGCAATGCCCTGCTCGATCAAGGCGATACCCGCGTCGATGAGCAAACGCTCCGCAAAACCCACCTGCCCGGCTACGTCACCACCGTCGCCGCCGGCGTCGGCTCCATCATGCCCTCCTACAGCAGTTGGAATGGCGTCAAGTGCTCCGCCAGCAAGTACCTCATGACCGACGTCCTCAAGAACGAACTCAAGTTCGAAGGCTTCCTCATCTCCGATTACAACGCCATCGACCAGATCGATCCCGACTACAAGAAGTGCATCGAGATCTCCATCAACGCCGGCATGGACATGGTCATGGTTCCCTCTCGCTATCGCGAGTTCATCACCGGCCTGAAAGAACTCGTCACCGCCGGCAAGGTCCCCACCTCCCGCATCGACGATGCCGTGACTCGCATCCTCCGCGTCAAGTTCGCCATGGGCCTCATGGACAAGAACCGCTCCCCCCTGGCCGATCGCACCGTCCAGAACACCTTCGGCTCCGCCGCTCACCGCGCCGTCGCTCGCCAGGCTGTCCGCGAGTCCCTCGTCCTCCTGAAGAATCAGAACAAAGCCCTTCCCCTCTCCAAGCAGGCCAAACGCATCCACGTCGCCGGCAAGAACGCCGATGACATCGGCAATCAGTGCGGCGGCTGGACCATCGACTGGCAAGGTCGCAGCGGCCACGTGACCACCGGCACCACCATCCTCGCCGCCATCGAGCAAACCGCCTCCAGCAAAACCAAAGTGACCTTCTCCAAAGACGGCTCTGCCGCCACTGGTGCCGACATCGGTGTCGTTGTCATCGGCGAAACGCCCTATGCCGAAATGTTCGGCGATCGCCGCGACCTGGCCGTCTCCCCCGAAGACGTCGCCGCCGTCACCAACATGAAAAAGGCCGGCATCCCCGTCGTGGTGATCCTCCTCTCCGGCCGCCCCATGATCATCGACTCCGTCCTCTCCCAGGCCGACGCTTTCATCGCCGCCTGGCTCCCGGGCAGTGAAGGCCAAGGCGTCGCCGATGTCCTCTTCGGCGACTACAAGCCCACCGGTAAACTCTCCTACTCCTGGCCCCGCTCCATGTCCCAAATCCCCGTCAACCTCGGCGATTCCACCTACGATCCCCTCTTCAAAGTCGGCTATGGATTAACCTACGGGAATTAGAATCGGTCGCACACCCTCCACGCCGGGTTCGGAGCAACACGACAACCCGGATCTCAGCGGTTGTGTCCCCTTTCTTCCAGATCTACCCAGTAAAGCGAGCGGCCCCACCAGGCCGCTCGCTTCTTTGTTTAGTGTCTTTGTTTAGCGGTGGCCCGCAGGGCCGGGCTCGCCCCCCGATAACCTTCGGTGCATGAGTTTGGTTACTCTTGTCCTGTCCCCGCGCCAATTGCAGTTCGTTCCTCCCGCCGCTCGACCACCCTGCATTGATTTGTCCCTCAAGACGCCCCCAGCTCACCCAACCGCGCCGCCTCAAGGTCGAGTTCGCATGATGCCCCCGACGCTGGACAATTTCGCGTCGCTTCTGTCGTAGTCAGACGACACGCTCGCTTCTCATTCCCTTCCCCTCACTCCGGCCATAACCCGATCCACATCCCTGCTAAAACATTTGCCTTGATCTCTGCTGTCATCCCTACCGCCTCAGGGCACGCCGTTTGATTGGCCGCTGTTACCGGTCTTGAAGACCGGCTAGACAGGGGTATCCACCCCTTCTGCCACATGCCGCGACTTGTTAAAGGGAGGGGGCGTGCAAGCACCGCCGAGCAGTTCACCGAAGCAACGGACACATCTGCTGGGCTCGGCTCTGCTTCACGCTGTGGCCCAGAATGCAGTGTGGAACTGGGCCGGCCTGGCCGTCAACACCCTCGTCGGATTCCTACTTCTCCCCTATCTGGTTCATCACCTCGGCCAAACCGGATATGGCCTGTGGATCCTGATCGTCTCCCTCACATCTTACTTCAGCATGCTCGATATGGGCGTCTGTGCCGCAGTGGGCCGCCAGGTTGCGTTTCATCTGGCCAAGGATGATGCCGATGGCGTCAACGCCACATTCAACACCGCCCTGGCCATACTTCTGGCTGCGGGCCTGCTCGCCATGACTGGCACCCTGCTCGCCATGCCCCTGTTCTTCAAGCTCTTTTCCGTGCCCGCCGACCAGATCGCTCCAGTACGCACCTCCCTGTTCCTCACCGGAATCAACCTCTTCCTTTGGCTCCCGCTGAGCATGGCCGATGCCATGCTGTGGGCCCACCAGCGCTTTGACGTCATCAATCTGATCGATATCCCGGTTGCGCTCGGTCGTGCCGTGTTGACCGTCGCCCTCGTCGGGCCCAGGCACGGCTTGGTCGCCCTGGCCATCATCGTCCTCCTGGCACAGTCCGGCAGCATGGCGCTCAAGGCCCTCATGGTCTGGCACCTTAACCCCAGCCTCCGACTGAGCCCTCGCTATCTCCGCCGCCAGGCCGCCAGGCAACTCCTTGGAATGGGCTTCTGGAATTCCCTGCTGCAGTTGATCATCGTCGTCAATGGTCAGGTCGGCCCCGCGATCGTTGGATCCCGCGTCGCCGTCCTCATGGTCACCCCCTTCAACATCGCCTCTCGCCTCATCGCCTATGGCCGCGACTTCATCGTCTCCGGCACCGGCGTCCTCACGCCCCTCGTTATCTCCTTCCATGCCGAGGACAAACATGACAAACAGCAGCAGCTCCTCCTGGATGGCGGCCGCTATGCCACCGCCCTGGCCTTCCTGTTTGTCACGATCTTCCTGGTTTTAGGCCAGCCCATCATCCGCCTCTGGATGCATCAGGATGTCCCCTTCGCTTCAACCGCATTGCTGCTGCTGATCCTCGGCGAAGCCCTCCCCATGTCCCAATGGGTCTCCTACAGCATCATCCTCGGCAAATACCACCATCGCGAATTGGCTGTCGCTTCGGTCATCGAAAACGCCATCGCGATCGCCCTGGCGTTGATCTTCGTGCGCCACTGGGGCTTGCTGGGCGTCTGCGTCGGCTTCGCCATCCCAGCGACCCTCTGCCGCGGATTGTTCTGGCTGATCTACGCCTGCCGCCTCGTCAAAGTCTCCCCTTGGCGATATGGCCTGTCCGTTCTATTGCCCGTGCTCTCGGCTGGCCTGCTGCCAGCTCTCACGCTCTGGCACGTCGTGCATCGATCCCCGCCACGCACTTGGCCGCACCTGTTGATGGACGTCGCCCTGTACTCCCTCGCTTACCTGGCAAGCCTGGCCCTCCTGTTCGCACGCGCCTGGTATCGGCGAGGCCAACCCCGCCAAGCTGACGTCCCCCAACTCCCCGATGCGACCACCCGCGCACTGATCGGCACGCTTGAAGCTGAGAGGTAACGTTCGCCATGGCCCTCGAAACCCCTTCATTCGCGTCGTCCTCCAAGGCTGGCATCCATATCCAAATCGTTCGCAGCGATACTGACTGGGACCGGCTCCAGAACCAGTGGCGCGATCTCTTCGACGCCAGCCCCAGCGCCGCAGCCCCCCTGCGCTTTGAGTGGCTGCGAGAGTGGTGGCGGATCTATGGCCCGGCATATGGCCGACGCGAGCAGTCGCTTCACATCATCACCGTCCACCGTGGCTCCCATCTCATCGGCGCGCTGCCCCTATATGAGTGTGCCCCTCGGGGCCCCAGTTTCGTCGTCCGCCGATTGGCTTTCCTCTCCAGTTGCGAGCGTGAGACCGAAGAAACCTGTGCCGATTACCTCAATCTCCTCTACCGGCCGGGCGAAGAACAAGTTTGTCTGGATGCCATCCAGCACCTGCTGACGAGCCAAGACCAGATCCGCTGGGATGAACTCATCCTGGACCGCGTTCCCGCAAGCTCCCCGCTCCTCCGCTGGCGTGATGGATTTCCCCCACGCTTCCGCGCGGAGGTCATCCCGGCCGGTGCTTGCGCCCTTTCCGATCTCTCCCGCGGCCTGGAACACTATCTCCGGCAACTCTCCCCTGCAGCCCGAAAAGAATGCCGCCGCTCCCTCGCCCGTGCCCAACGCTCCGGAGCTTCCTTCGAAGTGGCCTCTGACCCGCCCAGCGTCGAGGAATTCTTCGACCAGATGATCCAATTGCATCAGAATCGTTGGCACGCGGTCGGCAAGCCCGGATGTTTCGCATCCCCCCGCTTCACGCAGTTCCATCGCACCCTGGCCCGGCGCTGGGTCCCCATCGGCAAAGCCATCCTCGCTCGCCTGTCGCTCAACGGCCAGCCTCTGTCCGTCGTCTACGGCACCGTCGTTCGCGGAAAATTCGACTGCTACATCCAAGGCACCGCCATGCACTCGCCCCTCGTCCACAGCCCCGGCACGGCGCTGCTCCTGCTGCTGCGCGAACATCTGGTTGAAGTCGGCCTGACCGTCTACGACGACCTCCTGGCACGGGCCTCCTCACCCAAGCACCGCTTCGCGACCAGCAGCATTCCCCTGGTGCAAATGCACATCGTACGCACCGGCGTACGCACCGCCCTCCACAATACCTCCGACCTGATCCACCGCGCCTCCCGAAAGTGCTGGCGTCTCTTGGCAACCTGCGCCGCCCTCCACGGCCACGCTACCTCTATCATCTCCCCCATCTCCGACACCTCCTCCTGATCCCATCCGCCCCCACACCGTACGCTCCGCCTCTCCTCAATCGCCGCTCCCGCGCATCCCCTCCTCTTCCCTCTTTCTCCCTCGCCCGGTACTCCGGGAGAGGGTTGGGGTGAGGGTTCGGCGCAACAGATGCCCCCCAACCAAATCTGCCACGAGACTGTTTCCGCTCCTAAAGCCCACGGCGCTACCGTGGGGAACTCAAGGTCCTCCAAGCCCAGGGATTTCTCCCTGGGCCCCCCTTCAATTGCCAATTGAGAATTGTCAATTAAGCGTGGCAATCCTCCCTTCGCCTCCAATCCTTTTCTGCCCCTCACCCCTTCGCCTCGGCACGCTCCGCCTCCTCCACATCCTCCATGTACATCTCCCCCGGCCCCAGCTTGTCATACCATGTGAATTTCAGAATCACCGACGTCACCACAAACACCGCCACACAGATCCACATCCGCCCGTATTGCTGAATCACCAGATACATCGGCCCCGCCACATACACGATCTGCCACACGATACCAACCACGACGTTGAACCAGTCCCGATAGCAATCCCGGTTCGGCCGCAGCCCCGGATTCTCCTCTTGGCATCGCTTTTGAATCGGCCCCCAGAATCCCCATGGCCGCACCGTCTTGTAGAAACTCATGAGCAGTTCGGTCTTCTCCGGCTCGGTCACTAGGCACGCGAGCACCGATGCCGCGAAACTGATCCCGAGAATCAACAGGGCCGCCGGCGTCTCATGCAAGTCCGGGCAAAAGATCTTCAGCAATGCAGCCGCCGTCCCTGCCACCATCCCCGCAAAGAATCCCCACCCGTTAAACCGCCACCAATGCCACTTCAGCACGTTCGGCATCACAAACGCCGGAATCAACGCCGACACCAGCCACTTCGTGATGCTCGTGATCGAATCCGTCGCAAACCCCGCCGCGATCCCTGCCACAATCACGATGATCGTCCACAGGTACCCCAACCGCACCAGCTTCTTCGCCCCTGCCCCAGGGTTCATATATCGCTTGTAGATGTCATTCACGATATACGCCACCCCCGAGTTGGCCGTCGAGACGAACGTACTCATGAACGCCGCCACCAGCGCCGCCACCAACAGCCCCCGGCAACCCACCGGAACGTAATTGTGCACCACCGCCGGCAGGATCTTCTCAAAATCCGGCTTCGCGCCCATCCCCACCAGTTCCGTTCCGTAGAATGCAATCCCCAGCACCGCAATCGCCGCCACCAGCAAAAACCGTGGCCCCAGCGATACAACCGCCATCACCAGATTCTCCAGCGCCGCTTCCCGCGGACTCCGCGTCGAGAGCACATGCTGGATCGCGTAATTCGGCGTCGGCCCGGCCATGCTCACCAGGATGCCCTTCACAAACAGCATCGCTATGAACAGCCCAAAGAGCTCATATCCATCCCCGGCCTTCGCGTTGTACAACTTCTCGTTCAGCTGCGGGATTGACTGCGACCAGTCCAGGTTCAGCTTCCACCCGAAAAACAGATTGTCCCAACCGGCTGGCACAGCCGCCATGATCTGCTGCGGATTCGTCTGCCAAATCGCGACCACCGCGATGATCACCGCTGCAACGATAATGAGCCCCAGTTGAATCACGTCGTTCAGGATCACGCTGTACATCCCCCCGACCACGCAGTAAATCCCCGTCACCAGCATGATGATCACCGCGTAGTAGCTGGCCGGAAGGTCCCACGGCATGAACGGCTGCGTGAATCTCCCGATTCCCTGAAATGCCAGGTTCAAAAACCCCACCACGCTCACCAGCGCATACACGACCACGCTCAAGTACGCCAGTTCCGACCCCGCGTTACTCCCGAATCGCGTCCGCATCCATTCCGCCCCCGTCAGCACGTTCGATCGCCGAACCCACGTCCCCAGGTAAACCATTCGGAAAACCACGTTAAACAGCGGCCAGATCCACAACAGCCAGACGGCCTTCACCCCATACACGAAGAACATCGTCACGAACCACATCGTGCCGCTGACATCGATCCCGCTCGACCCATGCGCAATTCCGATGATCCACCACGGCAGGCTCTTGTCCGCCAGAAAGTACGATTCCGCGTTCTTCGCCGCCTTCTTCGAAACCCACCATCCCACCGCCACCATCAACAGCATGTAGGCGATAATCACCAGGATATCGATCGAATGCATGGAACGCTCCTCTTTTACTGCTTCGTCTTCCCTACCAGATCCTTCGCCTCTCCGCTGGTCCCCTCTCCCGGTGCTCCGGGAGAGGGTTGGGGAGGGTTCTTTGCCGATCCCGCCTCTCTCTTCTCAATTGGCAATTGGCCATTCAATTGATAATTGTCAATTAAGCGATGTACACGTTTCTTCGCCGCACCATACTCCCCACACGCTTGTGGTTTCGCGGACGCAACTCCGCTTTCGTGTGCCACTGGCAGCTCGCTGCCAGTGCTCCCCCTCCAGACCCCGTCGACTCCATATAAGCCCAGGGATTTATCCCTGGGTTCTTTCCATCACCGCCGACTCCAGCTTCGGCGCCAGTACCTGAATCAGCAGAAATGACACCAGGTACGCCAAGCCGGCAATAATGAACAGCGGCAGATAGCTGCCGGCCCGCTGGATAATAAACCCCGTCTGCCAGGAAAAAAGCGCCGCCCCCACATACCCAAACGTTCCTCCCAACCCCGCCACCGACGCCACCGCCCGCTTGGGAAACGTATCCGACACCAGCGTATACAGATTCGACGAAAACCCCTGATGTCCCGCGGTCGCCACCCCCAGCAACACCACCGAAATCCACGGATTCTTTGGATACGCCGCAAACATGATCGGCACCACCAGCAGCGCCGACACCAGCAACCCCGCCTTCCGCCCCATGTTCACGCTTGCCCCTCGCTTGATCATCGTCGAACTGATCCATCCGCCCCCGATGCTCCCGATATCCGCCAGCACAAATACCACGATCAGCGGCAGCCCGATCTTCGACAGATTAAACCCATATCGATCATTCAAAAACTGCGCAAACCACACCATGTAGAACCACCACATCGCGTCCGTCAGGAACTTCGACAACGCAAACGCCCACGCCTGACGGTACCCCAGCAGCGTCGCCCACGGCAGCTTCACGCTCGGCTCCGCCGGGTCCGAACGAATATAAGCCAGCTCACGCTTCGATAGACGCGGATGATCCTGCGGCGCCCGATACACCGGCAACCAGAAGCACAGCCAGATCAAGCCAAGCAACCCCGTCACCACAAACGCCCATTGCCACCCAAACCGGCTCGTGATTGGCTCCACCAGCAGCAGCGCGATCAAAATGCCGATGTTCGACCCCGCATTGACGAACCCCATCGCAAACGCCCGCTCCTTCTTCGGAAACCATTCCGAGAGCGTCTTCGTCACCGCCGGAAAGTTCGGTGCCTCCGCAATCCCCAGAACCCCTCGCATGACGCCAAACCCCAATGCCGCGCCGCCAATCGACAGCCCAAACATCGCCACCAGCGCGCCGCCAAACCCCACCGCCGCCGCGTGGAGAATCGAGATCAGACTCCACATCGCCAGCCCCAGCGGATACCCCACCCGCACGCCCACCCGATCCAGCCACCCCCCCGACAGCATCTGCCCGATCGCGTACGACCACGCAAACGCCGACCCAATAATCCCCCACTGCGGCTTGGTGATCTCAAACTTCTCGCACAAAGAAGGCCCCAATATGTTCATCACCTGCCGATCCACATAGTTGATCGTCGTGCCGAAAAACAGCAACGCCAGGATCATCCAACGGAACCCCCCGATGCCCATCGCCTGCGCCTTCTCCAACGGCAGCGACGCCTCCGCCGTCCGGGTTGTTTGAGAACTGGATTGTAAATCGGCGCTGGAGAGGTGATTGGTCGCCATAGCGAATAACCTACCCGACCCCTCACTCCTCTGGCAAGCCAACGCCATGCCAATTCAGCACTTCATCCCTTCCCGCCCTTCACTCCCTCCTCCCCCATTCCCCATAACGCCGGGAGAGCTTAGAAGCGGTTTCATAACCGAGAGCTAGCTTTCTGAGTGCCACTGGCAGCTTGCTGCCAATGCGGGTTTCCCGAAACGGAACACCGGTGGGCAAGCCGTCAGTGGCACCCGAGAAACGGTTCTGAAACAGCTTCTTACTCCCGACGTTTCCCCATCTTCCTCCCTCGCCTTCAAAAGTCAGAGCCCGTAGGTCTATCCCAGAAATGACTCGGCTGGTCGCCTTGCGCAACCCCCGTCCCCGGATCCAGGCTGCACCCAGCCAGCGTCATCGCCGCCATCGAAATCCCCGCCACCACCACCGACGTAAGTATCTTTCGAAACATGACAATCTCCTTTGGGCGTGCTAAACGACACCCGTACCAATGTCCTTGCCAATCCGTGCCGCATGAACCCATTTCACGCAGCCTCCACCCGCCTCCCAGCTTTCTGCCACCCCCGGGAGTCTATCCCCATGTCCCCTCTCCCAATTGGCAATCGACAATTGTCAGTTTTCAATTGTCAATTAGGTGCGGAACCACTTCATCGCCACCTCGCCTCCCCCACACGCTTGTGGTTTCGCGGACCCACCAGCGCCGATCCGCCACTCCTCAATCTGTGCCCCAATCCCTCCGTGCTTTCTTCCCCCTCTTCCTCCCTCTTCCCCCTCGCCCGGTACTCCGGGAGAGGGTTGGGGTGAGGGTTCGGCGCAACAGATACCCCTCAACCGAACCCGCCACGAGACTGTTTCCCCTCCTAAAGCCCACGGCGCCGCCGTGGGGAACTCAAGGTTCTCCAAACCCCTCCTAACGCTCAGGAAACTTGCCCCCTGAGTTCTCTTCCCACCCACCTGCCAGCCCCCGCCCACCATCCCCCTTCAATTGTCAATTAAGCGGGGTGATCCTCCCTTCGCCCTCCGACCCAATGACACGCTTGCGGTTTCGCGGATCCAATTGCGTTC
>JBLNDH010000634.1:0-11015 GCA_050261455.1 Bacillota bacterium | reverse complement strand
CCGGCGCGAAGATCACATGGGCTGCCTCGGCAAGAACTGTGGCAGCCAAGGCGCGGCGCCACAGGGAGGAATCCTTCAGGGCACGAAGCCAGAGCAGATGCCGCACGTGGCGTTGATGGGCGTCAAGGAGAGATCGGCCCTGGGCCTGCATGCGAAGGGGCAGTGTGTAATCAGGTTTGTAGGAGGCAACACCTACGGCCGGCGTTTGCCGGGAAGGATCGAACACAATACCCATGTCGCCGCACCTCTCTGCCAGGGTGCCATATCTGCGTTGGGGAGCGCGATGAGGGGCGGTGGTGCAAGACATGTGCCATGGCGGCTGGCCGGGCTGGGAATGCCGGCGAACCGGCATTTTCGCTGGTGGGGCGAGTAATGGAGTGGCAGGGGAGGGGGTTGTGCCCGGATTTTGTGCATTTGGCAAGGCCCGGTACACTCTCTGCCGTGCGTCGGATCCTGTTACTGATTACCGATCTGGAGATTGGCGGGACACCCACCGTGGTGCGTGAATTGGCGATTCGATTGCATCGCCAGGAGGGGGTTGAGGTTCAGGTGGCGTGCCTGGCTCGCTGGGGGCTGGTGGCGGAGCAGATCCGAGCGGCTGGCGTTGAGGTGACGGCGCTGGGGGCGTGTGGGATCACCGATCTGAGGATTGTCGTCGGGTTGGCGAGGCTGATTCGCCAGCATTGCTTTGATACCGTCTTCAGCTTTCTGATTCACGCCAATGCGGTGGCGGCGGCCGTGTCCTTGTTTGCGCGTGAGGTTCGATACATTCAGTCGATTCAAACCACGCAGCCTCGGCCGCGGTGGCATTGGTGGTTGCAGGGGGTGGTTCAGGCGGCGGCGGATGTGGTGGTTGTGCCGTCGCCATCGGTGGCGCGAGTGGCGGAGCAGCGGTCGGGGATTTCTGCGAAGAAGATTGTGGTGATTCCCAATGCGGTGGAGGTGGGGGAGTATGGGCGGGGTTGCGTATCCCGGCAGGGGGATGGCCCGATTCCCATTGGGTTCATTGGACGACTCGATCCGGTGAAACGGTTGCCGGATTTGCTGGAGGCGGTGAAGCGGTTGAACGGCAGGGTTCACCTGCACGTCTTTGGCGAGGGGCGTGAGCGGGGCAGGGTTGAATCGTGCATCAGGGAGTTGGGTATTGCGTCTTGGGTGACTCTGCATGGGGCGGTTCCGAGGCCGCAGGAGGCGCTGGCGCAGATTGAGCTGTTGGTGCTGCCTTCGGAGGCGGAGGGATTTGGGCTGGTGCTGATTGAAGCGATGGCGGCGGGGATTCCGGTGGTGGGGACGGATGTGGATGGGATTCGGGATGTGGTGAAGGATGGGGAGACGGGGGTGCTGGTGCCGGTTGCGCAGCCTCATGCTCTGGCAGGGGCCATTGAGAGAGTGGTGGGGGACGAGGGGTTGAGAAGAAGGGTGGTTGAGGGGGCGATTGGGGAGGTGAGAAGTCGCTTCACCTGGGATGCGGTATTCCCGCGATATATACAGTTGTTGGGGCTGGCGACCACAACGCGGTAGGACATTTCCCGTTTGGGCGGATCTGTTGTGCCGAAGCCTCACCCTGACCCTCTCCCGGAGAACATTATGCATCATCGATGCAAGTGCAGTTCTTTCGCCCCGTTGGGGCTGGAGCTGCGGGGATCGCGGATTCCAGGGGCTAACGCCCCTGGCTATTGGCGATCGCCCCTTCGGGGCTGAAGCGGACGAGGCACGTGCATCATGTTCCGGAGTACCGGGCGAGGGGGAAAGCAAATGACTGGCGAATAAAAGGGGTGGGGAGTTGTTCAGTTGAGGTTTTTGATCTCCGGCTGGTTGAGGAGGAATTCGCGGCGTTTGGTTAGGTGGTCGCGGAGGGATTGCATGTTTTGCTTGAGGTTTTGGGTGCCGACATCGGGGCTCAGGCCGCCGGCTTGGGCGCGGATGCGGACCTCTTGGGCGAGGCGTTTTTCCAGGGTGTCGAGGATGGGGAAGAAGACGTCGGGGGTATAGATGGTCTGGCAGATTTCCTTGGTTCGGGCGAGGAAGAGTTTGCGGAACTGGGGGTTGGCTAGGAGGGGGCCGGAGAAGTAACCGGCGGGACGCCACCAGGCGGCGCCACCGTAGGGGCCGAAGCCGCCTCGCTGGTTGCCGGTTCGGGTGGGGGAACGATCGCCGTCCATTCCGAAGGTCAGTGGCATGTCGTAGAAGACCTCGTTGCCCCAGATGGCGTCGTGAATGCCCCAGGTCTTGTCGCGGTCCCAGGGGTACATCTCCCACTTTTTAGTGCCGTTGAGATCGTGGTAGATGAAGTAGTTGTTGAAGAAGCCGTCCCAATCGGAGGTGATCATGCTGACGGCATAGTAGTTGACCATGACGGGGACATTGAAGTTTTCCTGGATGATCTTCCACTGCTCGTCGCCACGCGTGTTGCGGAGTTGGTTGACTATAGCGATGAGGTCGTCGTGGTTGCCGTGACGGTTGGTCTTTTTCTCATGCTGGCCGACGATGCCTTGGCCGTACCAGAGCAGCTTGTACATGTTGCCATCGTCGCGGACCTTGTTCCGCTTCAGGAAAGCCTTGTTGATCTGTTCGACCAAGAGGTGGTAGCCGAGGAGCTTGCCATCGAGCCAGACGCGGACGAAGTCGGTCTGGGGGGCGGGGTTGCCGACGCGATGGAAGAGCTCGTAGGAGAGGGGCTCGGCGAGCACGAATCGCTCGTTTTGCTCGAGGATGAGGTTGATGACGGTCATGCCATGGAGGGACCGATCCTTGTGGAATTTCACCTTGTAGCCGCCGCTGCGTTCGGTGACGTTGATGTGATCGAAGACGGTTTGCTGGCCGGTCTTCTGATCGACGTAGACGAACGCCGCGAGGCCCTGGGGCGGCAGGCCCTCGATCGAGGGCCCGAAGTTTTTCTGTTCGGTTCGCGGGGTGTTATTGCCGAAGAGATTTCCCCAGACGCTCTTGCGCCGGGGCGGGGAGCTTCCTTCTTTGCCGATGTTCATGATGAAGCCGAAGGGGAGTGTCCCCGGCTGGTACTTTTCGTGAACGTAGGTTGAGAAGGTCGGCCGAAGGTCGTTTACGGATGGGTATAGTCGCTGGGCGTCTTTCTGATTGACCGCCTTGAGGCGATAGCGGATCAATCGGCCGGCTTCCTGCTCGGGGATGGTGGCGACGTATCGGCCCGTGGTCGAATCCTTGGTCATCGCCACGGCGGTTTCGGGGCCCAGCTTGTAGGGTTGGGCGACGCGATAGAGCAGGGTGACTTCCTTGATGCCAGTCGCATCCTGAACATCGGCTTCGATTCGGAGGGGTTGTTTGGGGGCGGGGTCCTCAGGAGCGCAAGTGACTTTGCTGATGATCGGGGGCAGTTGTTCGGAATAGCACGTATTCTGCTTTCCGGGCGTGCCCATGGGCTTGAGGCCATCGGGTGCCAGGGGTGAGGCGGCCCAGTTCCCGGCGTTGTCGCTGGGGGCAGTGGGGCAGATCCGCTCCAGGGAGGCCGAATAGCCATCGGCACTGACTGGCCAAGGCTCGCGGTCCTGGTATTTGATTGCATCGACTTCCTTGCCTGTGGCATCGACCAGTTCGATTCGGCTGCCCTTGTTCTTCAATGACGATTCGAAGCCGCCCAAGACTGGCACCTTGTAGTATTGGGCGAATCGCTCGGGGTTCTGGCAGACCACCAGGTAGCCGCCGGCCGGGAGCTGCGTCTCTTTCGAGAAGGTATACTTGATGCCCTTCTTGAATGACCAACCCTTCAAATCGATGGGTTGGCTGCCGGCGTTGTACAACTCCACCCATGCCAGCTCCTCGAGGTCATCGGGGGCACGATAGAAGATCTCGTTGATCACCACCTGCGCGTTGGCCAAGGCGGGCACGAAGGTCGAAGTCACCAGAAAGGCAATCCATTTACGCAGATTCATGCCTGTTCTCCTTCACCAGTCCCCCTGCGCATCCTTGGTTCAGCCCGATTTGGCACCTGGCCGATACGGACTCTTTGGATGCGAATCTCGCCCGGAAGTTTCACGCTTCTGGTGTGTTGTCGGCACGGCAGTGGAAAGATTGCATCATTCTCGGCGACGGTCAGTCATACGCCTCGGCTGTCTCGCCTTTGGGGCGGGTTTTCCAGCGGCGGTGGACCCACCAGTACTGGCCGGGATCCGCGCGGATGACGTCTTCGATGGCCTTGGTGTAGCGCTGGGTGATGTAGCGAAGGGGATCGTCCTGGTTTTTCCAGTCGTCGGGATAGATGATGTCCTGGGCGCCGACCTTGAAACGGAATTGGTCGTCCAGCCGGCGGGCGTAGCCGATGACGATGGGGGCGTTGAACTCCATGGCGAGCAAGCCGATGGATTTGTAGGTGCTGGCTTTGCGTCCGAAGAAGTCCACGAAGATTCCCTTGGAGCCGGCGTTCTGATCGGCGACGAAGCCCACGACGCCATTCTGTTCGAGGACGCCGGTTACTTCTTCGGTGGCGCCTTTCTTGTTGATGATCCGGCTTCCCTGCCGCTGGCGAACGCCCATGAGCCATTCGTTGACATAGGGGTTGTCCAAGGGGCGGCCGATCGCCGTGGTCTCAAAGCCGAAGGTGCCCAGGATATAGTTGCTGATCTCGAAATTTCCGTAATGGCCCGTCAGCAGCAGCACTGGATGCTTCTTGCGCAGGAGCATATCCAGCACCGGCTCAAATTTGTCCAACTGCACGTATCGTTGCCACGTGTTGATGTGAATGAGCCGGGTGGTGAAGAGCATTTCGACGAAGAACATGAAGAGCGTCTGCATCGAACGGCGGGCCAGTACTTCGACTTCGCGCGGCGACAGTTCGGGGAAGCTTCGGGTGAGGTTGGCGATGGCCCGCTTGCGGTGTTTGCGGTCGATCCGGTACATCAGATCGCCCAGGAGCTTGGCGGTTTGGAGATTGGCGTTGACGGGCCAGCAATGCAGGAACATCGACACCATGCGCAGAGCGACGTACTGGAGGCGATCAATGATGTCTATGCGCGGCTTGGCCATGGAGACGGATTTTATGAAGTGCGCCCGTGAATGAAAGCGGTGGGGGGAGCGGCGCGAATGGGCGAATGGGGCGAAGGCACGAAAGGGGGATGAGGGGGCCTTTGCAGGGGGTTGTCCGATTCCTCATGTGCGGGCGTACTTGGTCAACATATTCACGATGGCCCGGAAATCCTTGGGCGGTGTTGCGATGAGGGTCTTGGTTTCTCCCTGCATGGTCGTGAATATCAGCTTCTCCGCATGGAGGGTCAATCGATCGATCAAGGGTCTCTCGGCTTCGTCCTTTACGCGGTATCCTCGCTTGAACGCCGAGAGGAACAATCCTGCCGCCATGGTTGGGGGCTTGGGGTTGTAGAGCGGGTCAATCGCCAGCGGCAGTCCGATCGAAGCCAAGTGGACGCGAATCTGATGGGTCTTGCCGGTTTTGGGAAAACACCGCAGGAGCGTCAGTCCGCGAAATCGGCTCTCCACCTTCCACATCGTCCGCGCCGGCCGGCCGTGTTTCGTCACTGCCATCAGCTTCGCATTCGTCGGATGTCGCGCCATGGGCGCATCGATGTCTCCTTCCGGCTGGCTTGGAACCCCTGCCACCAGCGCCAGGTATTCCTTCTGAACCAGATTGTTCTGGAATTGGTGCGACACATGCTGCTGGGCTGCCCGGCTCTTGGCAAACAGCAGCACCCCCGACGTTTCTTTATCGATTCGATGGACCAGCCGGAGTCGCGGGTCGTCCGTTCCCTTATGCGGCAATCCAACCTGCTTCGCGAGCAACTCAAAGGCGCTCGTGGTCTCGCCACGTCCCGGAATGGCCGCCAGGCCCGCCGGTTTGACGATGGCAACGAAATTCTCATCCTCGTACAGGATCTCCAGAGGCGTCATGGCGGGAAAGGATAAGAGCCCTTTGCCTGGAACGGAAGGTCGTTCAGCAGCGGCGTCCCCTTTTCAGGCGTTTCACTTCACGGAAAGACGGTTCCCTCCGCGT
Source organism: Bacillota bacterium (assembly GCA_050261455.1). GTDB lineage: Bacteria > Planctomycetota > Phycisphaerae > Tepidisphaerales > Tepidisphaeraceae > JAPLNB01. Next base: position 5,038 of record JBLNDH010000634.1, on the reverse strand, counting down.
ACTCCTTGATCAGGGCGGCTATTCTCGGCTGCTGCGGATTGATATCCAGGCTCTTCTTCAGGTAATCCATGGCCTGCGCCCGCTTGGGTTCGTCGAGCATGGCGCTGTCGCGGTACTGGGCCAGCAGCGCATCGCCAAGGCCGTTCATCGCCTGGAAATTGCGAGGATTGGCCTTCAGGGCCGCCTGAAACGCCCGGATGGCTTCCGCGGGTTGTCCATTGCCCAGCAGAGCATATCCATACCGCTGCCGGAGCAGTGACGAGTCCTTATTCTTCAGGACCTGCTCGTAGATATTGATGGCCTCTTTGAACCGCTTCTGGGTTGCCAGGTTCCCCGCCAGGTTTACCAACGTCTCCACGCGATTGGAATCCAGTTCGATCGCCCGACGGTATTCGAGTTCCGCGGCCGGGTAATCTTTTACCGCATCCAATACCACGGCCAGGTTTGCATGGGCTTCGCCCGATTGCGGGTCGATCTCGGCGGCCTTTTTGGCGTATTCCAGCCCCATTTGTGGCTTGCCCAGGGCCGTATAGACCAAGCCCAGGTACATGTTGGACTTCATGTCTTGCGGATTGAGCTTCAGGGCTGCCAGGTAGCTGGTCGCCGCTTCCTGCAGGCGATCCAGCAGGTGATACACCAGTCCCAGGTTGTAGTGATTGGTGTAGGTGTACGGATCCAGTTCCACCACCCGCTGGAACTGCTGTACCGCAGCTTCGTAGCGGCCTTTCTCCTTGTGGATCGTTCCCAGGAGAAATCGCGCCATGATCAGGTCGGGGTTTTCCTGGACGGCTGCCTGCAATGCTTCCACGGCGCGGTCGCGGTCTCCTTCCTGGTAGGCCAGGGCGCCGCGAACGTAGCTGTCATTGCCCTTGACGACCGGGTAGGTGGTCGTCTGTTGTGCGCACCCGCCAATCAACACCCCTGCGAGCGCCGCCACCGAGTATGCGGACCGTTTGATCATGGAGTTGGCCATCCCGTTTCTATGTGCCATTTTGCTCAAGCCCCATCGGCCCCGAATATAAACCTGCTCCTATTCTGCCACAACCTCCAGCGACGCCTCATTGGTCAGGAACTTCCCGAACCAGGCCCGTCGATATTGGATCGGCATCTCCGGCGAGTCCAGGACCAGCCGCACCCGATACTTGCCCGGCGCCAAGAGCAGCGAATTCGGCACTTCGCCGGCCCAGAACCAGCTTTTGGCTACCTCTGCATACTGCTCATCGGCCGTGCTTACGGAGAAGGTGACGATCTCCCGTTTCACGTCGATATCCACCGAGTTCCAATTGGCCGGGTGGATTACCAGCGGGCTGTGGTCCATGTTATGGATGAACAATCGCACATGCAGCGGCTGGCCGACCGTATAGACTTCCTTGCCCAGCGACAATCGCGCCCGGATTCCCTTTACCGCCTGTCCCCAGGCCGCAGGCGTCACCCGCAACGTTACCGGCTGAGCCTTCAGAACACGATCCCCTGCCGAGAACTGTGCACCCACCTGCTGCTCCCCGGGCCCCGGCGGCACCAGTAGCTTCACCATATCCGTCACGTAGCTCTGCTTGGGTTCCAGTTGCATCCGGGCGGTGGTTGATTCCTTGGCCAGTTCCATCCAGTCGGGTACCACCGTCGTCTGCCCCATCGTCCAGACGACGGCATTTCCCCCGAACGGGGGCATCCCGGTACTGCTCAGTGTGATCGGCTGCGACGAAACGTTTTCAATCTCCAGCGCCGCTCCCACGGCGTTCGTTTCAATGACCCGGCCTTGCTCCAACAGGAGGCGGCAGCGCACTCCATCCACAGGCTGGCTCCACTCGCCCACGACCGGGAGCATTTTCACCGTCTGGTCTTGAACCGCCGCGTCTTTGCTATAGGTCGCCTGTGCTTTGCATCCGGCGATCACCATTACCATTACAGCCAAGCAGACCAACCCATGCACTCTTGCCATGCCTGCTCCCATTCAACCCCCTCCATCGCTTCGTTATTCTGGCGTTTTGTCGCTTGCCCCCATCATAATCAAAAACCTTGTGCATTCATCATTCCGCATTCTGTATCTATTCAGTATCCTCTCTCACTCCAGCTTGATCGGTGGAAGAATGCATCGAATGGATGGCGGTTTTTCAGGTAACACTCCTCCGGCGCATCGTCGCCCGTTGCCCAACGACGAGCGATTTGTCTTTCGTCCCCCAACGCGTCCGTGGCTGCGTGCCTGGCCATGGATTCGCTCTACGCTCAACCACATCGGAGCGGCGGGCATGGCGGCGGCAACGCTTGGGTATGCCTGGTGGTCCACGCCGTTTGACATCGAGTATTCCGAAATCGCCATGCCCTTGCGCGGCCTCACGTCTTCTTTTGAAGGCTTCCGCATCGTTCAGGTCACCGATTTACACACCGGCCGCAGTACCCCCGTCTCGTTCCTCCGCAAGATCGTCCAGCGTGTCAATCAAATGGACTGCGACCTGGTCTGCATTACGGGTGACCTGGTCAGCGGGCGCATGAAATGGGTGGCCCCGGCCTGTGATATCCTGGCCGAATTGCGCAAACCCACCGTGGTCACTTTCGGTAACCACGATTACGCCGAGCACAAAGAGCCGTGGGAAAGCAGCGAAATCGCCGATGCGCTGCAAGCCCGGCTCGAATCCGGTGGCATCACCGTCCTGCGGAATCGAGCCATTCCCCTCGAGCGTGATGGCTCACGCATCTGGATCGTGGGTCTGGAGGATTTCTGGTCGATGAAATTCAGCCCCCACGAGGCGTTTGCCGCCACCAACCCTGACGAGCCCATTATTGCCCTCTCGCATAACCCCGACAGCGTCTTTGCGTTGGAGCATTTCGGGGCCCAGTGGATCCTTGCCGGCCACACCCATGGCGGGCAGATCCGCATCCCCATCGCCGGTCCCATCGTCCTTCCTGTCCGCCACAAGCAGTTCGATCAAGGCCTGTTCCGCGTGGGCAACAGCTTCCTCTATGTCTGCCGCGGCGTGGGTTTCCGCCTGCAGGTTCGCTTCCGATGCCGGCCCGAGGTTGCCAGCTTTGTGCTTCAGCGCCATCGCTGATACCATCTTGTTACGATGAAGTTGCTGGATCTCTCGCGCAACCGCCGCATTCCCCTGCTCATGGATCTTGTCAATTCCATGAATCGCCTGGCGGACCCTCGGGAATTGCTGGAACAGTTCATTTCCACCATGCGCCGGGCCTACCGGTCGCGCTGCTTCCTGCAGATTTCCACTTTGGGCCTCGGCCCGAGCCAATACCGCATCGTCCGCGTGCTCACCTCTTCTCCGGATGCGGCGATAGGAGATGGTGAGGCTGATTCGACATCAGCCTCGCAGGCATCCTCACCGATCGAGCCGAATGATGGTCAGACGGCCGACTCTCCACCCCCGGCGGAGGGCGAACTCTTTCCGGCCGAGATCACCCGCAAGCCCATTTGTCGCGGGGGCATCATCGGAGACATCGTTTCGACTGGCGGCCCCAATATCTGGCATGAAGTTGACCTGGCCAATGACCCCATTGTGGGTACGCAACTCGGCCGCTATCACGCCGCCATGGCGGCGCCATTGTTTGAGAACGAACTTGGCATCAACTGGGTGGTTGTCCTCGCCCCCGAACCCACTGCCTTCAACTCCCACGATCTTGAGGAGCTTATCCTACGCTCCAACCTCGTTGGCGCCATGCTCAGCAATCTGGTGACCGCCCGCCAATTGATCCGCGCCAATCTGCAGATCCAGGGCGAATTCGATCAGATTGCCCGCATCCAGCAGGCTCTTCTTCCTGAAGAACTGCCCAAGATCCCGGGCCTGAGCATCGCCGCCAATTACCGTACCTTCGATCGCGCCGGCGGCGACATTTACGACGTCAGTCGTGTCGGAACGCGCATGCAGGACTGGCAGGGGGGACCTGACCCACGCTGGGGGCTGCTGATCGGGGATGTATCGGGTCATGGCCCCGCCGCTGCCGTCGTTATGGCCATGTTCCACTCGATTCTTCACGCTTATCCCGTCCGCCCGAAAGGCCCCGCCGAAGTCCTTGAGCACGTCAACCGCCATCTTTGCGCCAAGCGCATCGAACAATCCTTCGTGACTGCGTTTCTCGCGTTTTATGACCCGAACACCCGTGAGTTGGTTTACAGCCGCGCCGGCCACGAGCCGCCTTTGCTCAAGGACTTCCCTCATCGCAGCCAGCCCACCCGCCTTGATGCGGTAGGGGAGTTGCCCCTCGGCATCATGCACGACGTTCAGTACAAAGAAGCCCGCATTACGCTTCAGCCCGGCCAAACGCTCATCCTCTACACCGACGGCATCACCGACGCCGGCCACCACAGCGGTCGCACCTTTGGCATCGAGGGCATCGAAAACGCTCTGGTCGAGTGCACCGGCGCTGCGGATTGCGCCATCCGTCACATCACCGAAGCCCTTGCTGCTCACCAAGCGGGCGAACGCCCGGATGACGATCAAACCATCCTGGCGGTCCAAGTGCTCTGATTTCCCCTGCGTCCATTCGCCCCTTCACGTATTCCCGCATGCATCTTTCGCCTCTGCGAAAAACAAAGCCGGCGGCGTCTTCAAGGACGCCGCCGGCTTTCGTTTACGCTGCGGCCGCTCATAAGCCGAATTCTGTTTCTCCGCGGTTGCCCGCGGAGAGGCGATCATTTCTCTGGGACCCGTGTTACCACGGGCCTCAAGCGACCTACCCGCGGAGGTAGATCGAAAAATCGATCCGTGCCCCGGGCCTGGGCTCCTCCGCCTATTTGGTCTTTCTGCCGGTGGGGTTTGCCGTGCCGTCGGAGTCACCCCCGACGCGGTGCGCTCTTACCGCACCATTTCACCCTTACCGAGAAGAAACGATGAAGTCTGAACAATGAATGATGAACCGAGCAGGCAATTTGTTCATCGCTCATCGTTCCCAATTCATCGTTTCTTCTCGGCGGTATTCTTTCTGTTGCACTTTCCGTCGGCTTCGGCGAACGGTTTCCCGCTCGCCTGCTCCGCCTTGCTGTTAGCAAGCACCGGGCCCAGCCACTAGCCGGTTGCCCAGCCAGCGGCTC
>JBLNDH010000633.1:0-3442 GCA_050261455.1 Bacillota bacterium | reverse complement strand
ACGACAGTCCTGGCGGAAATACTGGAATCCAACGCCTTCCATGGCCACCCCTTTTGGCAAAGCCTCCTTCTATCAGGCAATGCCTCCTTCTGGAGGATAGAAAATGTGTGCAAACTTGAGGGCTGACGCCCCTGGCTATTGACGATCGCCTACTTCGGGGCTGAAGCAGACGAGCCACGTGCATCATGTTCTGGGGAAGGGGCGGATGGGCGGGGTTTGATCCGCGAAACCGCAAGCGTTTATTGGGGTTGGACGGTGGAGGCGAGGGTTTTGGGGGGAGAGCTGGGGTGGCGCTGCGCTTCTACCCTGGCATGGAGACGCGAGTGGGGGAGAACCAAGGGTCGGGGTGTGCAAATGGCGAGGGGATTCGAGGTTAAGGGGATTTGATGCGGGCGGACGGTTTTGATGGTTATCAGCGGGCGTGCAGAGTGCTATATACGGGCCGCAATCAATCAGACATTTGCACCCGCAAAGGGGGATCCGGATGACAAAGAGCGTTGCCTCGTTGTATGGCGCGGCCTTGGACAGGATGGTGCATTTCTGGTTTCCGGTGTGGCAGAAGATGGGGTTGCATATCACGCGGAATCATTTTTATCAGGCGATTCCGGATACGTCGGCGTTGCCCAAGGACTTTTGGGACCGGCGGTCGGAGATGGTCGGGGTGGACCTGCGTGATCAGGTGCAGTTGAGGTTGCTGCAAACGTTTGCGGCAAAGTACCGCGGGGAATACGAGCGGTTTCCAATGGACCGGCCGGAGCAGCCTCATCAGTACTTCGTGAAGAACGGGATGTTTGCAGGAGTGGACGGCGAGATCCTGTATTGCATGGTGCGGCACTTCAAGCCCAAGCGGATCTTTGAGATTGGTTCGGGGAATTCGACGTACTTGTCGGCGCAGGCAGTGTTGAAGAATCGCGAAGAGGGATGCGATTGCCAGTTGGTCGCGTATGAGCCTTATCCGAATGAGACGCTGCGAAAAGGTTTTCCGGGCTTGGCGAAGCTGGTGGAGACAGAGGTGCAGAAGGTGGAGGCGTCGGCGTTCAAGGAGTTGGAGGAGAACGATATTCTGTTTATCGACTCGAGCCATGTACTCAAGATCGGCAGCGATGTGCAATACGAGTTCCTGGAGATCTTGCCGCGGTTGAATCGGGGGGTGTTGGTTCATGTGCACGATGTTTTCCTGCCGTATGCGCCGCCAAAGGATTGGGTGGTCAAGCAGCAGCGATTCTGGAATGAGCAGTACATTCTGCAGGCGTTTTTGACGTATAACCAGGCGTTTCGGGTGATGTGGGCGGGGCATTACATGCACCGGACGTATCCGCAGCAACTGCGGGCGGCATTCAAGTCGTATTCTTCGACAACGAGTCCGGCGAGCTTTTGGATGCGATGCCTGGGGAGCGAGCGGAAGCAGAAGGTGCAAGGGGGGAAGCGGACGCTGGCGGCGGGAGATACGTCGGTGTCACAGGCGATGTGAAGGGGCGTGAGCAACTGAGGCATACCGGGAGGGGCAAGGGGGATGGGTAGTGGTGCGCAAATCTGAATGGCCCAGCCGCGATGGAAGGGCTGGCAGATCACTTGGATAGCGAATTCGATCGTTGATCCTTGACAGGGATCTGGCTATCGATGGTGTTGCCATCGAGGGTGACGGGGCCGACGGTGGATTCGATGAGGATGCCGACGGTTTGCTTACGCTGGGAGGGGGAGCGTGTGTCGCGGATGGTGTTGTTTCGGAAGACCAGATCATTGGTTTGGCCACGGATGCGGATGCCGGCGGCTTCGTTGGTCAGGCCATTGTTTTCGATGAGATTCTCTTCGAGCCGATTGCGGTGGGCAGCCATGCCGAGGGTTTCGTTGCGGAAGAAGACGCCATCCTGGAGGTTGCCGCGGACAACGTTGTGGCGGAGGAGGTTGTCGGTGTCCTTGTGTCCGATGGAGATGCCGTAGCGGTGATTGCCTTCGAGGAGGTTTTCCTCGAAGGTGCCGTGGCGGACGCGCCAGCAGAGGAACAGGCCATCCTCGCCATTGCCGCGGGCGACGCATTTGCGGACGGTGGGGCGTTGGGAGCCGCTGCCGGGGTGGAGGCCGAGGCCGGCATTGTTCTCACAGAGGCATTCGCTGACGGTCACGTCGTTGGATTGTTGGAAGCTGATGCCGTCGCCGTTGTAATTTTTCACGGTGCAGTTCCGGATGGTGGTGCCGAAGGCGCGATAGAGGAAGATTCCGCCGCCGCGGCAGCCATTGAGGGGGACATTGCGATCCTTGGCGCCGTCGATGATGAGGTGTTCGATGCGGACGCCTTCGAGGTCGTAGCCGCTGACGACGGGGAAGACGGTGGCGGCTTTGGCGCCGTTGGCGACCATGCAGTCGGCGTTCAGGGGCCGGCTAATGGAGAGGGTGTTGCCGGAGCGGCCGGTGATGCGGGCGACGGTGGTGTGGAATCCATTGGCCTGGGAATCCCAGATGGCGATGCCGGAACCGACCTCAAAGCCGGTGGGATCGGTGACGGTGATCTGCTCCTCGCCGTAATCCCCATCGATGGCCAGAGGGGAGACGGCGCCATTGGCCTTTCGCAGGATGGTTTTGTTGGGGGTACCCCGGACGGTGACAAAGGGGCGGAGATGCAAAGAGTCGCGCATGAGGTACTCGCCGGGGCCGATCTCGACGGTGCCGCCGCCGAGGTTGGCCACGTAATCAGTGGCGGCCTGCAGGACGCGGTTGTCGGCGCCAATGAGGTCGGCATCGGCTTGGCCGACCTTGATCCTGGGAAGGATCTGCATGGCCGAGTGCATTTTGCGGGGGAGTTGCCGCTCGTCGGGTTTTTGGGAAAAGTCCCGGATGGGTTCGGCGGCGGAGCATGCAAGAGTAAGAGCGGCCAATATGGTCAGGAGCACGGTGAAGATGTGGTGTTTGTTCATGATTGGATGAAGAGGGGCCAACGGATCAAGCTGTCCTATGTACAGCCAGGTATGACGGGTGTTGTGTAGGGGGAAGACGGCGAGGGAAGCCGGATCGGGCCGGGGACGGCCCGGCTCGATTTGCGAACGGGGGTCGTTGGGTTGATCGAGGGTGAATCGATTTTCTGCACGGTGGAGCGACTATGGTCTTATATACGCACCGATGGGTTCTTGTGGCGTTCGCGATGATGCTGTCATGGGAGGTGCTTCACGGGGCGGAGGTGGAATGGGGGCTTGCGGCGAAGTATCCGAACGATGCCGGCATTGAGGCGGATGGGGCGGTTTTGTTTGCGGAGAACTTCGAGTCAGGGGATTTGAAGAAATGGGGCGAGAAGAAGGGGCCGGTGGCTTTGACGAACGAGGGGCCGCATGGCGGGAGAGGGTGCGTGGTCATTCCCATGACGCGTGGAAAGGATACGGGGGGGCATTTGATCAAATGGTTCATGCCGGGTTCGGAGACGGTGTATGCGCGTGTGTACGTCAAGTTTTCC
>JBLNDH010000632.1:0-2773 GCA_050261455.1 Bacillota bacterium | reverse complement strand
TTGGGGATGGGGTGGCGAAGTTGGGGGTGATTTTGGCCGATGAGCAGGCTGGGACGCGTTGGAGTGCGTTGAAGATGCGTGATGATTGAGACTGCTGTTGCCAGACGGCGGCGGATCATCACCGGAGAGTTGTGGAGGGCCTTGTGTCGATTCCAGCCTTCTGGCGTGCGCCATTGCAGGGCATTTTTCATTCGCATGGTGGTCACCAGCCCGTGGAGTTCTCCTCGCTGGAGAAGCGGCTGTTCTTGAACGCAGGGTCGCTGGTCGAACCCATGTCATGGCACGAGGTGCAGCTGGCGTATGACATGGCTGCGGATATCAACCCTCTGATTCAGGCTGCTTCGACGGTGAGTTACGGGTCGGCCGAGGCGTCGGGGGCGATCAGCCCGTTGTCGGCCATTCCAGCGTTGAATAGCGATCCCAGCGCCAAGGCACAACTCTATCTCGATTTTGACGGAGAAGCGGACAGCACGTGGGGCGATTACTCCGTCTCGGCGACGCCAGCGTATGATCGCGATGGTGATGCGACGACGTTCAGCAGCAGCGAACTGGCGGACATCGAGGAGATCTGGGCGCGGGTGGCGGAGAAGTACTCGCCATTCAATATCAATGTGACCACGGTGAATCCCGGGGCATTGACGGATCGCGTGGCGCTGCGGGTAGTGATTGGCGGCGATGGAGCGTGGTCCGATATGCTGGCGGGCGGGATCGGATATGTTGGCAGCTTCTACAATGACTCGCCGAACACGGTGTACGTTTTTTCAGACAACCTGGGCACCGGGGAACCGAAGTATATTGCGGAGGCCGCGGCCCATGAGGCGGGTCACGGTTTCGGGTTGGAGCACCAGAGCAGCTACGGGACGTATGGGCAGTTGCTTGAGGAGTACTCCACGGGGAGCGGATCGGTAGCACCGATCATGGGCAACAGCTACGATGCGCGGGGAGTGTGGTGGTCTGGGACAAGCACTTCGGCATGGACAAGACAAGACGACATGCGGGTGATTGCCAATTCCATGAATGGATTCGGGTATCGAACGGATGATTATGGCAACAGCGCGGCGCTGGCCAGCCCGTTGTCGGTCGATGGGAGCGAGGTTTCCGCGAGCGGCATCATCGAACGGATGACGGACTCGGATTACTTTTCATTCACGACGGGGGCAGGGACGATCGACTTCTCGATCGATGTGGCGGCCAAAGGGGCGATGCTGGACTTGAAGGCGGTGTTGCTGAAAGCGGATGGAACGGTGGTGGCGACGGCGAACACCGCGAGCCTGGGGGAGACGCTGATGGCGACCGTGCCGGCCGGTTCCTACCGCCTGGCCGTGATGAGCCACGGGCGCTATGGGGACGTGGGGCAATACACGATCACCGGGACCATTGTGCCGGGAATGGCGGAGATCATGGCCGCACCCGAAGCGCCGACCGGTCTGGTTGCCAGGCCGATGATTCAGGGGCGCATGCGGTTGCTGTGGAATCCGAGCAGTGACGCGACGGGGTACATTGTGGAGCGATCCAGCGACGGGGCTACCTGGGACGCCGTGGGGGCAACGATGGGCACAGAAACCTGGTACACCGATCGCGGGTTGACGCCGGGCAAGACGTACTCCTATCGCGTACGGGCGACGAATGAGGGTGGAGCCTCGACGCCCAGCGAGGTCATCAGTACGACCGCGGCGATTACGACGCGTATGTCGCCGGGCCATGTGCAGATGGTGATGCGGTCACGATACGTCATGCGGTTGACGTGGCAGGACAACTCGACCGGCGAAAGTGGATTTGAGGTGCAATGGTCGCCGGATGGGCGACACTGGTACACGCTGAAGCGGGTGTCGGCAAACCGGACGGGGACGAACGTGCCGATCTGGCGGCGAGGGACGACGTACTTCCGGGTCCGGGCGTACAACGGCACTGGGCTGTCGGCGTTCAGCGGCGTCACCTCGACGGCGGCGGCGCGAGGAGCGACGGTAGGCGTGTTCTCGGAGCGGGGAATCGAGGAAGGGGCGGGCGCGTAGCAGGAGAATGGTTGGCAATTGGAGGGGAACCCAGGGATCAGTCCCTGGGGTTGGAGGGGGACGGGGAAATTCGTGGGGATTCGAAGGGTCGGAAGACAATCCACAGATCTCATAGCGCGGGGGTGAGCCGCCACCCGCAGCCCCAAAGGCACGAAGGGAGGGAGAAAGGGACGGAGGGGTTGAGGGATGGTGCATTCGCGACAGAGATTTCCTCACGCCGAGAAGAACCGAACGGATTGCGGTGCAGATAGAACGCGCGTGGGCAAGAGGCCCAGGCTACGTCTTTTTTGGCCACGGATGGGGCACAGATGAGCCCAGCGCGGGTGTGGCCGCAACCCCAAAAGGGACGGAAGGACAAGGGGGGAAGGGATGGAGGGATGGTGAGCTTGCGTCAAGAATCTTCGCACGCGGAGAGGAAACGAAGGGATTGGGGTACAGAGGGCAGCGATTGGGGGATTGGCGGAAGAACGCAATTGAATCCGTGAAACCGCAAGCGTGGTCTTGGGTCGGAGGGCGAAGGAGGGGTTACGGTGCTTAATTGACAATTGCAAATTGACAATTCTCAATTGCCAATTGAAGGGGGGCAGGGTGGACGAGGGGAGGCAATGGGTGGGGAAGAGAACCCAGGGAACAAGTTCCCTGGGCCTTATTCGGGTGTCGTATTATTCGTTTGGATGTACCGCTGGCTCTGAACCCTCACCCCAACCCTCTCCCGGAGTACCGGGCGAGGGGGAAAGAGGGGGAGAGGGCGGAGGAGGGGT
>JBLNDH010000631.1:0-6884 GCA_050261455.1 Bacillota bacterium | reverse complement strand
CGCTGATGGCAATGCCGATCATGCCGTATTGGGCCTTCAGTTGCCGCATCAACTCCAATCCGGTCATGTCCGGCAGTCCCAGGTCACTGATGAGGAGATCGAATCGCTGTTCGGAAGCGAGTTTCAGGGCCGCGGCGCCGGTGGGGGCGTGGACCACGGTGTACCCGTCGCTCTGAAGCAGACGCGTCATCACCCGTGCCGTGTCCATATGGTCTTCCACCAGAAGAAATCGCAGATGGGCGTGGAGGGGCGTGATCACCTGTTGCGGTGCTCCCGGGGTGCCGCTAGGCGGCGCGGTTGCCGGCAATTCGACGGTGAAGGTCGCACCGCGTCCTTCGCCTTCGCTGTGGGCGGTAATCCGGCCCAGGTGCAGGTCGACGATCGCCTTGGAGATCGCCAGCCCCAACCCCATTCCGCCGAACCTCTGGCCGATGCGTTCTTCGCCCTGCTCGAAGGGCGTGAAGATGCGGGCGATAGACGCCGCATGGATGCCGATGCCGCTGTCGCGGATCTGGACCTGAATGTTGCCCTGAGTGTCATTGCAGGAATGGATGGCGATGCGTCCACCCTCGGGCGTGAATTTGGTGGCATTGCGGAGGAGGTTCCAGAAGACCTGTCGCAGGCGAGCCGCATCACCTGCCACCCAGCACCGATTCGCCTCCAGCTTCCACTCCACGTGTAACTGCTTTCTCTGTGCCTCGCTGCGACAAGCCTCGAAGGCGTGGTGGAGTTCGTCATGCACGTTCGTCGGTGCGATGCGGAGTGCGATCTTGCCGCTCGTGAAGCGGTTCAGGTCCAGCAGGTCGTCGATGAGACGCACTTCCATGTCGAGATTGCGGCGGATTATCGCCATGTCGTCTCGGACGGACTGTGGGACATTGGGATCCATCTCCAGGGCAGCCACAGCCATGACGGCGGGGGTGAGGGGCGTGCGCAGTTCGTGCGACAGCATCGCCAGGAATCGGTCCTTGGCCACGATCTTCGCTTCGGCGAGATCCCTAGCATCGGTTATGGCCTCTTCGGCCAGCTTGCGTGCAGTGATGTCCAGATTGATCCCTGCCCAGCAGGTGATATTGCCCGCTTCATCACGGGCCGGCTCTCCCCGAACCAGCAATGTTCGGTACTGCTCGTCTGCCGCCAGAATGCGAAACTCGCTATCCCACTGTTCGCCGGTCTGGACGCAACGCAGCCAGTGAGCCCGAAGCTGCTCGATGTCCTCCGGGGGCACGCGGCTCATCCAGCCAAGTCCGGCCGCCTGCTCCATAGTGAGCCCCAGGAGGTCGAGAAAGCTCTGACTGGCATAGCGCATGGCCCCATCGGGGTCACAGAGCCAGACGCCATAGATGCTGCTCTCGGCCATGAGTTGGAACTGGCGCTCACGGGTGGGATGCTGGAGCGACGCAATCGTCCGGTGTGAGGCTTCCAATTCTTCTTGAAGTCGGTGGGCCAAGGCGATCAATTCCGCTTTCGACTTGTCGTGCTCGCCAGCCATCGTTGTCCCTTTCTCTAGGCTGCGCCGATCTTCCCATGTTTGGCGATAAAGACAAGTTGAGTTTTGCAATATGCGGACAGGCCGGGGAGGAGGTCCGATACCACAGGTGACCGTGGTGATGGCTGGGACATCCGACCGGAGTGGTTGCATTATTGCCCGGCTCGCTGAACAGATCCGCCGTAGTTGCTTGGCTTGGTCAGGTGCTCGGCAAAGCCCGAGGCCCGGCTGCGGCGAATGTCCTCGTCTTGGCCGTAGCCGCTGATGGCGATGCCGGGGATCGCGTTGCTGCGGGAGCGCAGCTCCCGCACTAGGTCCAAGGCGCTTCCATCCGGCAACCCCAGATCACTGATGAGCAGATCGAAGTGATGAGCGGTTTCGGCCAACGCCAGCGCCGTTGCCACGTCTGCGGCGATCTCGCCTCGGTGTCCTTGGGCGTGTCTGAGGATGGTTCGGCGGCGGTGTGGAAGGGGGCGAACCCGGAACGTTGCCCCCTTGCCCTGGCCGTCGCTATACGCGGAGATGGAGCCGCCGTGCATCTCGACCAGCCCCTTGGTAATAGTCAGTCCCAGTCCCAGGCCGCCGAATTGGCGGGTCACACGGGTACACGCCGCAGCCGATTTGGCTACAGATGGCTTGCGCGGCGCGGATCCTGGCGGTGGGGGGCAGCTCAACGTGACCTATTGCGGAGGTTGGGATCCCAGGGATTGAGGTGGTGCCGGGGCGTGAATGGTGCTCGCTCCATCAGCGGGTGAGTTGTTGCGCAGGCAGCGGGCCATGAGCTCGGCATGAGTGCTGACGCCGAAGCGGCGGTGGATGACTTTGACGTGATCGTTGACGGTGTGGCGACTGAGGCCGAGTTGTTGGGCGATCTGCTTTAGACTGTGGCCGCGTAAGAGCTCCTGCAGGATTTGCTGGGTACGCGGAGGTAAGGATACCGAGGGTTCTCTCGGCGACTGATCCTTGGCTTCGCCGGCGATGCGGAGCCGATGCTGGCGGTACAGACGATAAAGCTCGAGGTTGAACAGGCGCAGAATGCTGTGCTCGCGAGCGGAGAAAGGGCCCTCCCCGCGGAATCGATTCAGGGCAATGCCGCTGACCTGGTCGGCTTCCCGATGGCGGAAAACGGCCAGAAGAACATCCTCGATTTCGCAGATTTCGATGATGCCGCGGACGACTTCGGAACTGTACCAGTCGGCATCGCTGATCACCTGGCGACGAAAAAAGGTGCCGACCCGGGAATGTATGCGACTCATGCGGTCGGTGACGGGATCGGCCCGGAATCCCCGCTGTTCGACCTGCTCTTGCCAGAACCTGCGAGCTTTGTGGTTGTTCCAGCCGACATCGGTTAACTCTTCGATCTGGGGCTTGCCCGTCGCGGTAAAGTCTCGCCAATGGTGAGACACTGCCTGGCTGGCTCGCAGGATGGTGGACAGACCGACAATTGCGTGTTGCCGCCAGGCGATTGATTGGGGATTCGGCTGGCTGATCTCCTCTACTTCGTGCACCAGCCGGAAAATGCTCCGTAGATCGCCAAGCCGCAGCTGTGAAGAATCTCGCATACGCCGCACTCACGGAAATGGTGAAATGGTTCTACTTGCATACCTATGATCGGTCAAGATCGCTCCCCCCTCGAATAGGGGGATTGCGGTGCTTGCAGATTTGCCATAATAAAAAACTCTGGTCGGGAAATGTGGGCTTCGGGAAATGTTGCGCGTCAACAGGATTCCCAAGCCCCATTTCTTTTGACAACGGAGAACCAAACGCGTTGTCTTGGCCCGAATAGGATGGTGCTGCAGATTTTCGCATCAATTACGTAGAGATGTATAGAGAAGTGGAGCAGAGTGGGTGCTGCTCCGCTTTTTCTTTTGTTGATGGCAATGGGGCGTGTCGAGTGTCAGGGTTGCCAAACTGCATTGGAATCGGGACGGCGAGACTGCGATTGGGGGAGTGGTTTCCCAAACGGAAGGAGATCCGGCGGCGTCGCGAAGCGACGAACCCGGCGTGGAGAGAGAATTGGACGCTGCGGTGTTAGGGGCCGGTGACGGAGACGCGGTATTTACCAATGCTGTCGGCCTGGCCGTCAATGCGGATGTAGTAGGTGGTGTGGGCAGGGAGGTTGGTACCGAACCACGTTTCGGTAGCTCCGGGACCATGCTGGTTGATGGGAGCGGTGAAACTGCCGCCGCCGAGGACAGGACGGCCTTTGCGGTTGTAGATGTTCATGGTGGCATCCAGACGTTGGGGGTACTGGTCTGGGACAGGTGTGGGTGTGACACGAACCGTCCAGTTGCCCGCCCGGCTCGTGGTGAAGCGATAGACGTCGTAATCGTTGGTGCCGCTGATATCCGAGCCGGCGCTACCGGTGTCGTTGCTGGGTGAAAGGGAGATTGGTTGAATGAAGGCCGATGGCACGCCATGGACCACCAGGGTGTACGTGGCGGCGTGGGCGAGGGCGTGCGTGCGAACGGCCAAATAGAGAGTGTCTTTCTCCGGTGAGACATTGCCGACCAGGAGACCACTGCTGCGGCTGTTGGGGGTCGTGTTGACCTGGGCCGGACGTGAACGATCGGCGGTGTAGAAGGCGGTATCCAGAGGGACGCGACTGAAGGCCTGGATGCTGAGTTTTCCACTATCGTCGAAGTAGATCTGATCGCTTTGAAACCCCTGGCCGGGGTTGATCCGTTGGTTGGGTAAAATGGCAACGCCATTCTGGTTGACATAGATCGTCTTGTCAGAGTGCCCGGCCACCGCTGCGACGGGAGGCCAACTCAAGAGGGAACGGGGTTCAAGAGGTTCGATCATTGAAGGGGAATAGGCAGGCTGATTGGTCGCATCGGTGGGTTTTGTATCAACGTGGTGTTGTCTTTGGGATTGGCGTGGCCAGGCTAGGCGGAGCATGACGGGAATCCTCTTGGCATGTTTCCCCGACACATCGCGGGGATAGCAGCATTGATGCCAAGAGTGCGGAGGAAGACCGCGTTTGGCAGCGAGGCTTGGGCGACGGAGAGTCTTCGACGAGTAGTTCAGCCAAGCAGTGGCTCAGTCGAGAACAGCTGCTGTAGCGGGGAGATCTCCTTGGCCGTCGTCAAGATCCCTGTCTGGGCAATGAACGCGGAATCGATGAGGAAGTAGTCATCGCCATCAATCACCCCATCGAGGTTCAGATCCCCGTTCTGATAGCTGCTTGCCTGGGTGATGAAGCCGCTGTCTACGAGGAAGTAATCGTCCCCGTCCACGATGCCGTTGAGGTCCACATCCCCGTTCCATGTGTATTTCACCAGGATGTCGTTCTCGGTAACGGACTGGCCGGCAAAGGAGGTCAAAACTGGCTTGCTATCCGCGTCATTCAGCAGGATCGCCAAGCCGGTCAGCTTGTTGGCTTGGGCGGTGGAACTGGTCAGCCCGGTGCCGGTCCACGTGCTATCGACGCCGCGAGCGGACATGATGACGTTGGAGATCGCCGCCAGCATGGCCTGCTTGGTTTCAGGGGTGGCGGAAACGATCAGGCTGTTGTTGGTCAGATCGAGCGTGGCCGTGTTGGCGATCGAAATCGCGCGGGTCGAGAGGAGCGATGCAGAGGATCCCGCAAAAGCGGCGCTGCTGAAGTCGCCCAAAGCCAAGTTCGCCAGGTGCTGCGACGCGGCGAATGTGAGACTCGCGGAAGTCGCTTGAACGGTCAACGCGGGCGTAGCGGCGCCGAGATCGGTGTTGAAGGTGAGAGAGCAGTCGCTTACCTGCAGAATATCGGCGCCGGCATGGCCGGTGAGGACCATCTTGTTCAGTGCGGCGGGGGGTACGGACACGACAGGTGCGGTGTTTCGCTGCAGGAGGATCGCGGTTGCGGATTGGTTGCTGGCTATGGAGAACAGGTCGTCGGAATCATTGCCGATGAGCGCCAAGGCCGAATCCGTAGCGTATGCCAAGGTGTCGGGTCCCATCGCTGCGACGCGGTACAGGATGATACCAGCGGAAGGAACCGCATCGGTGAAGGTTGTCTGGTCGGGCAGGACGGTGCCGATGCTGAGGAATGCCGCGCCGTCGATCGATCGCTCGATCTGGAAGCCTGTTTCGCCGTTGCTGTTGTCTTGCCAAGAAAGCTCGACGGCGCCGCCGGGTTGGAGGTGAGGAGTCAGGTTGGTCGGCTCAACCAGGGGCGGTGCGATGGTCGTGACGATGATGCTTGCCGAAAGGGCGCCGGCCGTGGCCGTGATCGTCGAATCCTGCGGGGTCTGTGGAGCTGTGAACAGCCCGGTGGAATCGATGCTGCCACCGCCCGAGGTCACTTGCCATTGCGGCAGCGGCGAAGTGGTGATCGGCTGGTTGAATTGGTCGCGGAGAACCAAGGAGAACTGCTGGTTCTGACCGGGCTGAAGAGTGGCGGGTGAGCTGGGAGTGATTGCGGCGGCGGTTGGGGTCTGAGCCACAGTGACAGTTACGCTGCTGCTGACGCTTATGCCGCTGGAGTCGATGATGGTGCCAAGGAACGTGTAGGTTCCGGCCTGGGAGAAATTCACGGTCACATTCTTGGCGTCATTGGTGTCATTGTCGGAAAAGGTCGGGGTGAGGGCACCGGCGGGAAGGGCAGTGGTTTCCCAACTGTAGATGAGATTGGTTTCGCCATGGTCATCGGCTCCAAGGATTGAAAGCAGAGCCGAGGTGGAGGTGACAGGGTCGGCCGAACTGGCGGCGGGCGTAGCGATGGTGGGCTCGCGGTTGGCGACGGTGACCTTGTCGATGGTGCAGGTGTTCAATTCGGTATCGGTGTGACTCGTGACGGCCAGACCAATGTACACCGATGTGGTCATGGAGATGTTGATGGTCCCCACGGTTGTCCAGGTGCTTCCATTGCTGGAGGCATAGCCGGTGAAGGTATTGCCCTTACGCACGAGTTTGAGGTAATAGGGCGCCGAGACCTTCGCGCCGGTGATGTTGTTACTGGTGCCACCGGTGGCTACGCGGTACTGCATGGTGATGCCGTTGTCGGGGGTCAGCGCGACAAAGGCATTGCGGGCGTTGGCAGTCAAGGATTCACGGATCATCAGACCGACCTTGGCCCAGCCATCGGTGTCTTCGATGGCGGAGATGCGGGCGATGATCTGCCCATCACCTGTGAGGGGCTGGTAGGTGTATCGGAAGGCATCGGAGCGATCCCAAATATCCCCGCCGTTGCCGATAAGGGTGAAAACGTTGTTGGCGTAGCTGGAGGCGCCGGTGCCTTTGACGCCGCCGATGTCTTTGGAGAGCCAAGGGGAACGCAGCGGCGTTGTAGCGGGTGTGGCGGTGAAGATCGCGGTGGGGAGCATGCTCTGGGCCTTGGCGTTCAGCGCAACGACCCGGTAGTAGTACTCGGTCATCGCCTTGGCGGAGGCGTCGGTGTACGTGGTGACGTCGG
>JBLNDH010000630.1:0-7616 GCA_050261455.1 Bacillota bacterium | reverse complement strand
TTCGGTCTTCGGAGGATTCATTTGGTACCGTACCGCAAGAGCAACGAGGATCTGACGCGGCGATATAAGAGGCAGGACAATAACGGAGTGTACATGGATCAGATGAGTATGTGGCGTCCCTCAGTCGCCCGGTTGCTGGTGCTGGCCGTGTGGTTCATGGGCTTGCCCGCGGCGCAGGCTGATTGGCCGGAGTTCCGGGGAACTTGGGGCGATGGCCACGCATCTGCCCCTGGAGACACCAAGCCCATCGGGCTGCCACTGCGCTGGAGCGAAACAGAGAACATCAAGTGGAAGACGGAAATCCCTCATCGCGGCTGGTCCACACCGGTGATCATGGATGGCCGCATCTGGCTGACCACAGCCACACCAGAAGGCAACGACTTCTTCGCCATCTGCGTGGATGCTGAAACCGGCCGAATCCTTGTCAATCAGAAGCTGTTCCATTGCGACAAGCCTGAACCCCTGGGCAACAGCCAGAACTGTTACGCCTCGCCTTCCTCCGCGATCGAGCCCGGGCGGGTGTATGTTCACTTCGGCAGTTACGGTACCGCGTGTCTGGACAGCGCCACCGGCAAGGTCCTCTGGCAACGGCAGGACCTGCCCTGCCGGCATTATCGTGGCCCGGCATCCTCGGTGATTCTCTTCGAGAATCTGCTGATCCTGACGATGGATGGCGCGGATGTGCAGTACCTGATCGCCCTCGATAAACGGACCGGCCAGACTGTCTGGAAGACCAATCGCTCGGTCAAGTTCAATGACGCGGAAGGGTTCCAGGGGTTCGCCAAGGACGGGGATCTCCGCAAGGCGCATAGCACGCCCCTGATCGTCAATATCAATGGCCAGCCGCAGATGTTCACCCCCGGGGCAAAAGCCGCGTATGCCTACGACCCGCGAACCGGCCGCGAGCTGTGGCAGGTTCGCTTCATCGCTTGGTCGGCTGCGCCAAGGCCGCTCTACAGCCAGGGCCTTGCGCTGATGATCACCGGCTTGGGCGCCACGGAGCTCTGGGCCATCCGTCCTGATGGCCAAGGCGATGTGACCAATACGCATGTAGCCTGGAAGTTCAACAAGAGCGTCGCGAAGACCGCCTCCCCGGTGATCGTCGATGATCTGCTTTACATGGTCAGCGACGACGGCGCGGTGATATGCCTGGAAGTCGCCACTGGCAACCTGGTTTGGAGAGAGCGCATCGGCGGCAATTACTCCGCCTCGCCCATCTATGCCGACGGACGGCTCTACTTCGCCAATGAGCGGGGCAAGACCACCGTATTGAAACCCGGCCGCACCTTTGAGGTTTTGGCGACAAATACCCTGGAAAGCGGGTGTATGGCGTCGCCTGCGGTGGCTGGCAAAGCGCTGATCTGGCGAACCAAGACGCATCTTTACCGCATCGAGTCGGCCGAAAGCAAATAGCCCATACTTGGTGCCACGCACCGAGGCTAACCCACGGCATTATCTCTCAGTTCTACCGTCGGCCGGGCGCGACGATCATTGTCGTCCAATCGCCTCTTGCGGTGGTCGGTGTTTGGCAGCAGAGCTCGCGAGGACGCGAAGGGAACGCGAAGAGAGATTGGCCACAGAGGAACCGATCCAATGCTTTTCTCTCGGTGACGCGTCTGCATCCAACTTGCCGAAAAGGAACTTTCGCGGGCTCTGCTTTCACCGGCAGGGTTCATCTGACTCTCAACAGACATGCCCGGAAGGCATTTGAAGCCACAGAGGGGATAGCCGCGGCACACAAGGCAACGTCCGCTCGATGTGTGCCGCTCAGGGGTACGGGCAAATACGATGCTTGCGAGCACACGCCTTGCAAGCGGGTTCTGTGCATCTGGCCACTCTCCCGCGTCCCGCGGGAGAGTGGGAACCATCTTGCCGAGGTCAACCATGACACAATCTAGTCAACTCACGATGCACGCCGCCGCGATCGATGCGTTCGGCGGCCCGATTACCCCCCACACGCTGCCGGTGCCCCAGGCGGGGCCGGATGAAGTCCTGATCCGCGTCGAATCGGCCGGCGTCGGCGTATGGGACCCCTTCGAACGCGAGGGCGGATTTGCCCAGCTTCTGGGTGTCCAGCCGCGGTTTCCCCATGTGCTCGGCTCCGAGGGGGCTGGCACGATTACGGAGGTCGGCGACCAAGTTCGCGACCTCAAGAAGGGCGACCGGGTCTACGCCCTGGGCCTGATGAATCCCAAGGGCGGCTTCTATGCCGAATATGCTGCCGTGAAGGCGGAGAACGTCGCGCCTATTCCCGGCCAGCTCACGGTCGAGCAGGCTGGCGTGCTGCCGGTGGATGCCATGACCGCCCTGCGCGGTTTGGATGACGCCCTGCACCTCAAGCCCGGCGAGTCCATCCTGATCTTCGGCGCCAGCGGCGGCATTGGCCACTTGGCTGTGCAATTAGCCAAGCGAATGGGCGCCCGCGTCTTCGCCGTGGCGTCGGGGGACGACGGCGTGGCTCTGGTCAGGCACTTGGGGGCCGACGCGGTGGTAGACGGACACAAGGATGATGTGCTGGCCGCCGCCCGCCAATTCGCCCCGAGGGGCCTGGATGCTGCCCTGATCACCGCCGGGGGCAAGGCGGCCGAGAGGGCGTTGGAGGCCGTTCGTAACGGCGGGCGTGTCGCCTATCCTCATGGAGTTGAGCCCGAACCCCAAGCCCGCCCCGGCATCGCGGTCCAGAGCTATGACGGTACTCCCAGCCCGGAAGCGATGGAGCGGCTCAACCGCCTGATTGAGAAAGCGCCCTTCGAGGTTCACGTGGCTCGTACATTCCCACTCGACCAGGCTGCCGAAGCACATCGGGCAATCGAGGGGCATTATCTTGGAAAGATGGCCCTCATTCCGACGCGGTGACTCTCGAGCCTCGGAGGGGCGGGGCGAAAGCCGGCACACCATCGGGGCCACGACGGTGGATGCCCCGGCGCAACGCATTTGCCATCGGATGACAGGTGTCCCCTGGGGAACGAATCAGATGCCTTGGAGTGAATCGATCCATGTGGATCCTGCGGCTCAATGCCCCGGGCGGCGGTGAATCCGTGGTTCTGCCAACCATGACTGCCACTGCGAATTGCCCCACACAGACGACATCGGCAGCCATCGGTGATGCGAGCTTTCTCGTGCGGCTGGCTTTCGATGACCTCCCACCGGTCATCCCGCTTGGTCTGGTAAGATTAGCTGGTTCGTCCGGAATGGGACCATGCCGGGTCTTCCTGGGGCCCGTGGGCCGGGGCAGCGTCGTGCGGTGCGCGATCGCTGTGGAATCGCGCTGTCAGCTCGCCGATGCTGAGCCGCAGGCCGAGTTGACGGCGGTAGTCCATCAAATCCAGCGGCTGCGACGCGACACCGCTGGCCAGCGCCGCCTGGGCCACCGCCGGGGCCACCCACAGGAGCACCCGTGGATCGAACGGCTTGGGGATGATGTAGTCGGGGCCGAACTGCAGGCTGGTCAGTCCATAGGCCCGCAGCACCTCGTCGGGGACTTTTTCGCGTGCCAGTGCTGCCAAGGCCCTCGCCGCGGCTAGTTTCATCGGCTCATTGATCGCCTTGGCGCGTACATCCAGCGTTCCCCGGAAGATGGCCGGGAAACCCAGGACATTGTTGACTTGATTGGGGTAGTCGGATCGGCCGGTGGCGACGATCGCATCCGGCCGGGCCTCCTTGGCCAGTTCATAGCGGATCTCGGGATCGGGATTGGCCATGGCAAAGATCAGCGGGTGGAGGGCCATGGTGCGCACCATCTCGGCGGAGAGGACGTTGCCGCTGGAGAGCCCATAGAAGACATCGGCGCCGCGGAGGGCATCGGCCAGGGTGCGGGCGGTGGTCCGCACGGCATACCGCTGCTTATAGGGGTTCATTCCCTCGGCGCGGCCTTCGTAGATGACGCCGGCGCGGTCCACCATGAGGATGTTTTCCCGCAGGACGCCCACGCTGATGGCCAGTTCGGTGCAGCTGGTGGCGGCGGCCCCGGCGCCGGAGATCACCATGCGCACGTCCTGAGGCCGCTTCCCGACCAGATCGAGTCCGTTGAGCAAGGCGGCGGCGGTGATGATGGCGGTGCCGTGCTGATCATCGTGAAAAACGGGGATGTCGAGCATCTGCTTCAGCCGATCTTCCACGGTAAAGCACTCGGGCGCCTTGATATCCTCGAGGTTGATCCCGCCGAACGTCGGCGCGATCGCTGCCACGACCTGCACCAGCTGATCCGGGTCCTTGCAGTTGACCTCGATGTCGAACACGTCGATATCTGCAAAGCGTTTGAAGAGGACGGCCTTGCCCTCCATGACCGGCTTGGAGGCCAAGGCCCCACGGTCCCCCAGGCCTAGAATCGCGGTGCCGTTGGAGATGACCGCCACCAGGTTGCCCTTGGCGGTGTAGTCGTACGCCGCCGCGGAGTCCCGCTCAATTTCCAACACCGGCTGAGCGACGCCGGGGGTATAGGCCAGCGAGAGATCTCGCTGTGTGATCAGGGGCTTGGTGCAAGTGATGCCGATCTTGCCGGGTTTGCCATGAAGACGGTGATAAGACAGCGCATCGTGTTCGATCGCCTTGGGCTGTTGCGAGGTAATCATGCTGTATTCCTGGCCTCCTATCCAGGGGGACACCATAGGAAGTCGGGTTATAGCGGGCTGAGCGGATTCGTGGGGAGGGGCAAAATCCGAAGAAACCAGGGGCAACCCGCAAGACGGGAGACACCTACTATGGGATGATCATAGCCGCCGGATCAGCGGCGGTCAGCACCGCGGTTACTTCCCCGTGTTGCGACAGACTTGCCTGGTCTGCTCTTTAATCGGGAGACGATCCTTTCCGGCTGCTGACATAGAGAAAGGCGTCATCCCAGCCGCGCGGTGGCGTGAAGACGCCGGCCTGCCAATCCACCGCGTCGGCGAGACGCTCTTCGCCACTGGCGGGATTGACCCATTTGGCGCCGAGCGTGCCGTTGACGCTGATTCTGTCCAGGCGAAGCTTGATGGGCGCAGGGCTGCTCAAGTAAGCGACGATTGCATCGCCCGTGCTGCTGCGCATGGCCACGTTCAGTCTCTCCTGCTTGCCTTGACCGTCGGCAAACACAGACTGATCGGGGACGAGGTCCCACCACTGGACCGCCGTCAGGAACTTCTTCACATGCCGCAGCGTCTCGGCGCCGGGCGAGTGCAACGCTTCTTTCCAGGGCTGCGTGAGCTCAGCCTTGCAGCTATCGAAGTGCCAGACGTTGCCATTGCCATACGTGTGGTACCCGCCGGCAAAGTAGGACCAGCAGGCCTGCTTGCGGACAACCAGGGCGTTGATCGGCTTGGTGGGATACTGCGGGCCGTCTTCGTAGGCGCCCTCGCCCAGGCCACAGGGCTTCACGGGCATCTTCTGGTAGTCGCGCTGGAGCATCGGATAGATGTCCTGATACCTGTCCCAGGTCTGGGTCATGTTGAAGTCGAGCCACGGGGCCTGGTGCCAGAACTGGGAGGAGGAAGACCCGCCATTGATGTGATAGGTCATCAGCAGCCGGGAATAGTCCTCCCGGCCCGTCAGGCCCTCGGCCAGGCCTTTGGCAACCCCGTTCCAGACGGCCTTCTTGGCGTCGGTGTCCGGCGTGTTATCGCCCCCGAGAATCCAGATGATGTCTGGCTTGCCACGATAACGCTCGCCGAGGAACCGGCCGTACTGATAGGCATTGTCCGGCTTGAGGAACTTGTAGCCATCGCCCTGCCAACCGACGAAGAACGTAACCAGCGCCGCCCGCATTCCATGGGCATGGATGCGATCGAGGACGTAATCCAGATGATCCCAGTAGTCGTACTGGATCGGATCGGCCGGATCACTGCCAGGAGTGACGGCGGGCCTCCGCACGTCATGGTCGATGAACGGAGTGTCGCCGCGGGAGGTGGCGCGGGCAGTACCCCAGACCCGCTCTTCGCCCATAACAGCGGTCAGTTGAATCACGGTGAAGCCCTGCTCGGCCCGGGTGCGAAGATAAAGCTCGAGTTCTTCGCGTGAGGGTAGTTGTGCCAGTAACCAGACGGTGTCGCCCAGCCAGAAGAAGGGCTTGCCGGCAAGGGTGAGATGCCGCCCCGAACGGGAGACGCCGAACTCAGGAAGGCGGCCAGGTGAGAGCCTATCATCGTGAAACGACGCCGGCGTTTGTGCGACCACGATCGGCGACCAGAGTGTTACCAGCGCGAACGACAGAACCAGAGATGCGGTTTTCATGATTGCTTCTGTTTGAGATCCAGCTGCTCAACTCACTATTCTGTAGATGCCAGATGAAGAATCGTTGTCTGACCCCATTTCCGGGCACAATCCATCTAATTCATTGTGGCCTGGTCGAAATCTGCGCATGAAGAAGCCCGGCCACCGCACCGGGCAAAACGCACGTTGCCAATTACAGTTCAGCTCTGGTAGAAGCGAAGTGCATACCACGGAGAACGATGCGATGCGATTCTCGACCATGATCGCCATCGTCGGCTTCAGTGCCGTTGCCTGCGCCGCTCACGCAAAGCCCATCCGGCCCCTGCTGGATGCCATTTGTGAAGTGGAGACCAAGGGCGGACTGATCACCAGGGACGGTAACCACGGCCAGGCAAAAGGTCCTTATCAGATCAAACGCGAATACTGGAAGGATGCTGGCGTTCGGGGCCGCTACCTCCAGGTGCGTGACAAGAAGTACGCCGAGAAGGTGATGCTCTCGTACTGGAAAAAGTACGCCCCCCAAGCCCTCAAACATGGCGACTACCAGACGCTCGCTCGCATTCACAACGGCGGCCCCACTGGGCACAAGAAAGCCTCCACCGCCAAGTATTGGTCCCGGGTCCGAAAGCACCTGTGACCTCCCCCCTGGCATGCCCAAGCACCGCCCCACCAACACGCCATTGCAGGGACGGATGGGGTTTTCGCAGGACCCGCCTAGAACCTCAGGCGAACCTGGCCTATCCCTGTTTTTTGCCTCCACCGGATGATCCTGCCCTTTTAACAGGCCAACGATCTTCAACACTGACTAGATCGCAATGGCATCAAGCCTGGATCGGCGGAGTGGTTTGTCGACCGCAATCGGGGCAAGCCCCTTCAGCGGCCTCTGTCTGAACGGCTGCGACGAGCGCGCGGCTGAGCAGCCGTAGGAGGGCGTATGGTCGCGGGAATGAATCCAATGTCGTGTACATGCCAACGCGCGACGGCCGACCGCCTGAACCAGCACCGTCCGTGCTGACGGCAGAAAACCCCGGCAGATTGCTTCGGCTGGAATGTAAAGACCTCACACAGTCCCTGCGCCGCTGTCATGCCAAAGGATTGCAGGCAACACAGGTGGGAAATCATCTCGTATACCAGTTTTCCGACGTGCTGAAGTTCCTGGACACCATCAAACAGGAGAGCCCCCAATGAACTTCCAAGCGTGCCAAAACCGCGTCCAACCCACTCGGCGATTTGCCGTAACTTCAATACCCGCGACAGGATTCGAACCTGTGACCTCCGGTTTAGGAATCTGCCCGGGCTGACCGCCGAAAAGCCTGAAAATCCCCGGTGTTTCCGTCATTCTACGCCCACGCCTGCCGTTCGCAAACCGTTGTAGGCTTTTGCAGGTCTTCTCACGGAAAAACGGTATTGAGAGGGGCGCAAAACGGTATATA
>JBLNDH010000629.1:0-2849 GCA_050261455.1 Bacillota bacterium | reverse complement strand
CATATCCTCCTGGCGGTGGAAGCTTCGGTCCTCCACGCTGATGCCGCTGGCCTCCAATCGCTGTACCAAGTCTTCAATACAGTCATCATACCATGGGCAGCGTATGTGCAGCGTGCGAAATCGCCGGCGCGGGACGGCCGCTTCAACATAATCCAGCAGCCACAAGGCGACCAGCACCATCAGCGCAGCCGCACACGCCAGGGTGTACAATCCGAATCCCGCAGCCAACCCGATCGCGGCGACGCACCACAGCCCCGCGGCCGTGGTCAGTCCGCGGATCGAAGTTCCCATTTTCAAGATCGCGCCGGCGCCCAGAAACCCGATGCCCGTCATCACGCCATACGCGATTCTCCCGGGGTCTACGTTGATGTTGTAGCCGCGAGGGGAGCCCCAGGGGTGGTCTGCGAATCGGATGGAGACCAGCATCACCACTGCGCTACCGACACAGACCAGCAGGTTGGTACGAAAGCCCGCTTCGCGGCCTCGCAGCTCTCGTTCCAATCCGACCAAGCCACCCAAAATGGCCGCCAACAGCAGTCGTAGAACAGCTTCGCCGGTCCACCCCAGTGGCGCCAGCCATTCCTCCAGCAAATGATTCAGCGCGTCCATGATCTCCGAATTAGTGGCGGGAGCCCATGCGGTGCAGGTCCGGCTCCTTGTGCTTCGAAGCCTTCTCCTTCAGGAGACGCTGTGCCTTGTTCAGATCGGCCACCTTGAACACGCCGGTCGTGTGCCCGCCTGGAGCTCCGCTCGTGCAGTAGGCGTAGTTGATATTGATATGGTTCTTCCCCAGCAATCCGGCAACGCCCGCCAGCGCCCCGGGCCGATTGGACAGCTCGAGGCACAAGACTTCCGTTTCCGTTGTCGGCACACTCAGGTGTTTCAGAACCGCCCGGACGGCATCCCCGTCGTCCGTCACAAATCGCAGCACGCCATGTTCCTGTGAATCGACCAGCGTCATGGCAATGATGTTGATCTTTTCATCGGCCAGCGCCTGCGTTACCTGCGCCAGAACCCCAGGCTTATTAACCAGGAACACGCTGTATTGTGTTTTCACAGAAACGTCCGGCATGGTCATGCCTCCATTGAACTGTTCTGCCCCGAGAGGCCTTGCCCGGCAACTCGTCCGACGCCGACGATGTTCCGGTTTCCCATCGCCACGGAGCGATGGGTTTCTCCTGTGATTATCGGATTCCCGATCGCCGTGCTGGAACTTCGTTCAAACCTCGGGTCTGCTGACGTGCTTTCGCTTGCCTCTGAGGTTCTGAAACTCGATCCTCGTGGGGCCCGGGCATATCCTGCGCGGATATACCGACCATCGCTCCAACAACTCCGAGCGACGGGTGGGCTCGCCTTTGGCTTACGCCCGCTGTCTGGCCGGCGATTTCCGTTGCTTCTTTTCGTGCTTTTGTGTCGTCGTCCTTTTTGTCGTTCGATGATGCCCTTTGGGCTGCTTCTTGTCGTTTGTACCCAGCGCGATCCGCAGGACCTGATCCACATTCTCGACAAAGTGGAACTGCAAGCCCTGTTTCACCTCGTCGGGAATGTCGGGCATGTCCTTCTCGTTACGCTTGGGAACGATGACCTGCTTGATGCCGGCCCGCATCGCTGCCAGCGTCTTTTCCTTCAAGCCACCAATGGGCAGCACCAGGCCGCGAAGGGTGATCTCCCCGGTCATGGCCAGATCGTGCCGAACGGGCCTGTTGAGCAGCAAGGACGAGATCGCCGTAAACATGGCTACGCCCGCGCTGGGGCCATCCTTGGGCACGGCACCGGCCGGGACATGCACATGGAAATCACTCTCTGCCAGCAGCTTGGGATCGATTCCTAAATGCTCCGTACGCGACCGGACCAGGGTGTAGGCCGCGGTCGCCGACTCCTTCATCACGTCGCCGATCTGCCCTGTCAGGGTGATGTTGCCCTTGCCAGGCATGCGTGACGCTTCGATAAACAGGATTTCCCCGCCCACGGGCGTATACGCCATGCCGGTCGCTACGCCGGGCACGCTGGTGCGTGCCGCCAGTTCCGGCTCGAATCGTCGCGGGCCCAGCAGCCGTTCGACCTGTGCCCGGTCGATTGTGGCATGCTCGATATTCCCCCGGACGATATCGGCAGCGATTCCGCGGGCGATGCTCCCGATGTTTCGTTCCAGGTTGCGCACGCCGGCCTCACGCATGTACCCTTCGATGACGTACTTCAGCGCGCTTTCCTCGAACTGTGCCTGAGCGGCGGACAACCCGTTGGCCTCCAGTTGTCGCGGCACCAGGTACCGCTTGGCGATGGCCAGCTTGTCCGAATCGGTGTACCCGGGGATCTCGATGACCTCCATGCGGTCCCGCAGCGCTGCTGGCACGGTGTCCATCGTGTTGGCCGTTGCGATGAACAGCACTTTCGATAGATCGAAGGGAACATCCAGATAATGGTCCGTAAAGGTCCCGTTCTGGGCTGGGTCCAGAACTTCCAGCAGTGCCGCCGACGGGTCGCCGCGGAAGTCCGATCCCAGCTTGTCGATCTCGTCGAGCATCATCAGGGGATTTCGCGTTCCGGCTTTGCGGATTTCGGCGATGATTCGTCCGGGCATGGAGCCGATGTACGTACGCCGATGCCCGCGGATATCCGCTTCATCCCGCACGCCGCCCAGCGAGACGCGGATGAACTTCCGACCCATCGCCTCGGCAATGCTCTTTCCCAGCGATGTCTTGCCCACACCGGGTGGCCCGACGAAGCACAGGATCGCTCCGCCGCCCTCAGGCTTGAGCTTACGCACCGCCAGGTACTCGATGATGCGGCGTTTCACCTTGTCCAGATCGAAATGGTCCCGGTCCAGAATGCGCTTGGCTTCTTCCAGA
>JBLNDH010000628.1:0-7422 GCA_050261455.1 Bacillota bacterium | reverse complement strand
ATGAGGCTGCCGCCGGCGAGGTTGGCGTTGAAGCGGATGTTGTTCTGGAGGCGGCGGGTGCAGTAGCAGAAGCTGGTGCGGATGAGTTTCACCTGGCCGATGGCGCCTTGGCGTACGGTTTGGAGAACGGCGTGGGTGAGGGGATGGGTTCGGTACATGAAGGCTTCGATGACGATCCGGCCGGTTTTCTCGGCGACGTCAAACATTTCCTCACTCTCGGCGGCGTTGGCCGCAAAGGGTTTTTCGCAGAGGACATGCTTGCCCGCTTGGAGGGCTTTAAGGGTCCATTCCTTGTGGAGGGTGTTGGGCAGGGCAATGTAGACGGCGTCGATGTCAGGGGAGGCCAGGACCTGCTCATAGCTGCTGAAAGCGGTGGGAATGCCGTGGGTTTGGGCAAACGTTTGAGCGGATTGCTGGGAGCGGGACCCGACGACTGCGAGGGCGCCGCGGCGGCTGCTGCGAACGCCGGTGGCAAACTGCTGGGCGATGTTGCCTGTTCCTAAAATTCCCCATCTCAACGTGTGCGTCATGAACGGCTCCTTCTCCTGCAGCATAGCGGGGCTAGACCCTATTGGAATAGCGAGGTTGAGATTGTACTGCCTGACGTGCGAATGGCGATGGCTGAATGGATATAAACCTTGACACAGGCTGGAGATCGGTGAAGCGGGCGGAGGGTGGATTCATGGCGGTCTTGCTCGAGTTTGCCGATCCGCTTGAAGCGTTGGACTTCGCAAAATACGGGGGCATACTTCATGTGGAAGTTGTCGATGCTTTTTATGGGGAAGGACCTATGTATACGCTCGCCAATCGACTCGATTCGGCCAGGCTGAGCATCCGGGATCAGGCCGAGTATCTGCAGCAACTGCTGGACCAGTTTGACATTCCTTACGATGCCTGCTGCTGTCTGCAGTTCGCTGTGGAGGATTTGCGGATGGTGGCCCAGAGGGTCCATTTTTTAGCGGCACAACTGCCCAAAGAGCTGCGTGCGCCCAGTGCGAAGGGGGTTGTGCCGCCGCAGGAAGAGGAATAGGGCGGGGTTAGATCTGACGCATCAATCCATTGTATGAGTTGCCCCAATAAGGGGCATGGGGGCGTTGTTGGTGTGTGGGGTGGGAGAGGGGGACTACTCCTGGGGGACGCGAGCTCGGCCCTGCGGGCCGCCGCTAAACAGGTGAATGGGGGGACACTGCGCTCTGGGGTGGGAGTGGGGGGAAATTGTGTCGAAGCTTACCGTGCGGAGCGTGATTTGGGGGGCGGCTGCGATTAACATGCCTAAAGGGGTTGATCGGAGAATGGGGCACGGGATTCAGTTGATGCGGCAGATCATGCGAATATCCACGTTTGCCGTTGTGTGCGTGCTTGGGTTTGTTACGGGCTGCGAGAGTTGGTCGCTGGACAAACTTTTCGGCGACTCGGGCAAAGGGCCCAGCACCCAGCCGAGCAATCCGGCGGCGTTGTCGCGGCAGGTGATCCAGCCGGGCGACCCGATGCCGGTGGGGGCGCGTCCGGTGGTGAATCTCACGGTTTACCATTTACTTGTGCCAGCCGGGACGGTCAGCCGGAATGAAGCGTTCTGGAAGCATGTCGATGAGCGGGCGATCGATATGTTGACGTATGACGTCTTGTACAAGAACGGCCTGCGTGTCGGGCGGGCGCCGATGGCGGACATCGAGTATTTCATGGAGATTCTGGAGCGGGGGCCGGTGGAGAACCAGCCGACGCTCTATGCTGCCGCGGGGGCCAAGTACGTCGAAGTGATGATGAAGAAGGACGTGGCGGCGCAGACGATCTACGACTTTGATCTGCGCAACGTCATGACGATCCGCAGCTACGACCTGAGCGACAATGTTTTCTGCCTGGATTTTCAGCCGGCGCCGCGGAAGGCGGGCAGCCTGCGTGTATCGATTGTGCCGATGGTGCGGACGCAGCGCAAGCGGCTGCAGGCGGTGGGGGATTTTGAGACGCAGGAGTTCGAGTACGTCAGCCCGGAGAAGCGATTTGATCTGAGCCTTCGGACGGACATTCCGCAGGATGGGTTTTTGATCATTGCACCGTCGCCGGAGGCGGTGTCGGCGATGAGCCTGGGGTACAGCTTCATGGTTCACGATGGGGGGGCAGAGCAGTTGGAGGATGTGTTGCTACTGATTCCGCAGGCGATGAGGCGGCCGGCGAAAGCGGCGGCGACGGCGCCGACGGGGAAGTCGTGAAGCAGGGGTGAGAAGGGACGGGGGGGCAGACGCACACTCGTCAATCGGAGGGGGTGGCGAGGGGGAGGAGAAGGCGGAAGGTGGAGCCTTTGCCGATGGTGCTTTCGACGTTGACGCTGCCGCCGTGGACTTGGGCGATGTGCTTGACGATGGACAGACCGAGGCCGGTGCCGCCCATGTCACGGGATCGGGAGCGATCGACGCGGTAGAAGCGTTCGAAGAGACGGGGCAGGTCTTCCTGGGGGATGCCGATGCCATTGTCGGAGACTTCCAGGATGACTTTGTCGGCGTCGGATCGAGTGGAGACGGAAATGTGGCCGCCTTCGGGGGTGTACTTGATGGCGTTGTCGATGAAGTTGGCGATGGCGCGTTCGAGATAATCGGGATCTCCGACGATGGCCGGGACGGGGCGGGCATCGACGGTGAGGGTTTGGGACTTGTTTTGCGCGGCGGGCAGGAGCAGATCGGCAACCTTGTTCACCGCGGCGGAGAGGTCGACGTTGCTTCGTCGGGGCAGTTCCGGCTGGCTCTCCAGTCGTGACAGGGCCAGGAGATCATTGACGAGGTTGATGAGCTGCTGCATGTGTCGCTGGATGGTGGCCAGGTACTGTGGCCCGCGTTGCGGATCCTGCAAGGCGCCATCGGCCAAGGTTTCGACGAAGCCATTGATGACGGACAGGGGGGTGCGCAGTTCATGGGAGACATTGGCGACGAATTCTTTGCGTAGTTCCTGGTAGCGGACGATCTGGGTGGTGTCGTGAGCGACGACGACCAAGCCATGCGCTTCGCCGGTGGGGGGGAAGCGTTGGATGCGCACCTCGACATTCCGGCCGGCGATGAGGCCTGCCTGGAGCACGGTGCTCTGGCCGGATTCCAGTACTTCACCGATGGCCTTGATGATGCTGTCGATGCGTACGACTTGCCAGAGGGGCTTGCCGATGGCTTGATCGGAGTGGAAGCCGAGGAGCTTGCCGGCGGACTCGTTGGCGACGCGGATGCGTTGCTGGTTGTCGGTGGCAATAACGCCATCGCTCATGCTGGCGAGAATGGCCAGCAGTTCGGCGCGGCCTTGCTCGGCCTGGGTGAGCAGGCGGTGGATGGAGTCGGCCATGGTGTTGGTGGCGCGGGCGAGGGTGCCGATTTCGCCTTTTTCATCGGAGAGGGTTCGGCGGTGCAGATCGCCCTGGGCGATGGCCTGTGCGACCTGGGTGAGCTGGATGATGGGGTTGGTGTGGCGGCGGGCGAAGTGGAAGACGATCGCCCCGGCCGACGCCATCGCCAGGATCGCCACGCCGGCGAGGCCGGTGTAGAGCAGCCGGAGTTCATGCCGAAGATTGGTGACGAGCACCGCGAGGCGGAGGTAGTAGGTGGGCTCGGAGGGCTGGTCCATGGCGCTGGCCAGGTAGAGCATGTTGCTGTGGATGGTACCGCTGTAACGGGTATCGAAGGCTTCGCCGCGTTGGAGGGCGTTGAGGATTTCGGGGCGGGTGGCGTGGTTCTCCATGGTGGCTGGGTCGGCCCAATTATCCGCCACGACGGTGCCGTCGCTGCGGATGACGGTGATGCGGCAGCCGATCTTTTCCCCGAGGCTGCGGATGTGCTGGTTAAGGGCGGCGAATCGCCCGTTCTGCAGATCGTCGGAGATCAGTTCCGCAGTCAGCCGCAGTTGTTCGTGAAGCGCCTGTCGCCGGGAATCGAGGTAAGCGGAGCGGAGTCGCAGTGCCGCAAAGCCACCCATGCCGGTGATGACGATAGCGATCAGGACCAGGTAGGGGATGAACAGGCGGCGGAAGAAAGTGCTGCGGAACAATCGAATCACCCTTCGCCCGCGGGCTGTTCAACGTTCCGCGGGTCTTTGAATTTATAACCGAACCCGCGCACGGTTTCGATATGCTCGCCGCCTTTCCCCAGTTTTCGGCGGATGGAGGTCATGTGCACATCGATGGTTCGGTCGTAGACGGCGTTGTCGCGGTCCAGGGCCCCGTCGATGATTTCGTCGCGTGAGAGGACGCGGCCGGGGCGGCTGGCCATGAATTGCAGGATGCGAAACTCGGTGGCGGTGAGGGCGACGGGCTTAGCGTCGTAGGTGACCTCATGCCGGGCGACGTCGATGACGATCCGGCCGTGACGGATGAGCTCGGGCGGTTCGTTTTGCATGGTGGATCGCCGCAGGACCGCTTTGACCCT
Source organism: Bacillota bacterium (assembly GCA_050261455.1). Taxonomy (GTDB): domain Bacteria; phylum Planctomycetota; class Phycisphaerae; order Tepidisphaerales; family Tepidisphaeraceae; genus JAPLNB01. The sequence continues at coordinate 3,028 of JBLNDH010000628.1, read as the reverse complement.
CGCCAACAGCTCGCGTGGGCTGAAGGGCTTGGTGACGTAGTCGTCGGCGCCCATTTCCAGGCCGACGATCCGATCGGCTTCCGTGGCCCGGGCGGTGAGCATGATGATGGGCACGCGGGCGGTGCGTTCGTCGCTGCGCAGTTGCTGACAGACGTCCAGACCATCGAGGCCGGGCATCATCACATCCAGCACGATCAGATCGGGATGATGTTTACTGGCAATCTCGAGGCCAGATCGGCCGTCGGCGGCGCAGATCACATCAAATCCATCCTTCTCCAGGGTGTAGCGCACCAATTCGAGAAGGTCCTTCTCGTCGTCAATTACCAGAATCGTTCCCTTGCTCATTTTTACACCACTCGTCCCAGTTGCAGGCCGCTGGTTTGAAGACTCCCTGTCAATGAGGCGGCGTCTGCGTGGCTGGCTCGCGGTCGCGATCAGCGGCATGTCGAATGTCGCGGCCTTGAACCATGAAAATCACTTCTTCGGCGATGTTCGTCGCGTGATCGCCGATGCGTTCCAAGTTCCGAGAGACCAGGATCAGAGGCAACGCCCGCAGGATGGTACCGGGGTCGGCCATCATGTATGTCAGCAGGGTGCGGAAGATCTGGTTCTTGAAGGCATCGATTGTTTTCTCGACTTCCAGGACCTCCTCGGCCAGTTCAACGTTGCGATCGGTCAAGGCGGTCAGGCTATCGCGCAGCATCTTTTGCGTGAATTCCGCCATGATGGGCAGATCGACCAGGGGCTTGAGGGGCGGATACTGCAGCACGTGTTTGGCGTTTTGGCAGATGTTGACGGCCTGGTCGCCGATGCGTTCCAGTTCACTGGCGATGCGGGAGGCCATGAAGAGAAATCGCACGTCTGCCGCCATGGGCTGCTGGAGCGCCGTGAGCTTCACGGCGGTGTCATCCACTTCCAGTTGAAGGCGATTGACTTCGTGTTCCTTGGCGAAGACCTCTTCGGCGCAGGTTTCGTTGCGTTCCACCAGGCAACGGACCGCGGAGCGGATCATGGCCTCGGCCAGGGATCCCATCAGCACGATTCGCTGGAGCAGTTCCTGCAGTTGTTGTTCGAAGTGCCGCATAGTTGCCAGCCTTTGGAAGCTTGCTGCATCAGCCGAAGCGACCGGTGACATAAGCCTCTGTCTCGCGGCGGTGAGGGGTCAGGAAGACGGTGTTGGTCGGGCCATATTCGACGAGCCGGCCGAGATACATGAACGCGGTGTAGTCGCTGACCCTGGCCGCCTGTTGCATGTTATGAGTCACTATAACAATTGTATAGTTGCCCCGTAAATTGTGGATCAGTTCTTCCACCTTTCCGGTGGCAATGGGGTCCAAGGCGGAGCAGGGTTCATCCATCAGGAGCACTTCGGGGTTGGCGGCAATGGCGCGGGCGATGCAGAGACGTTGCTGCTGGCCGCCGGAAAGCGACAAGGCGCTGCCGTGCAGGCGGTCCTTCACTTCGTCCCACAGGGCAGCTCCCCGGAGCGACCGCTCGCACACATCCATGAGGACGCTTTTCCGACGCTCGCCACCCAGTTTCAGGGCATACACCACGTTTTCAAAGATCGACATCGGGAAGGGATTGGACTTCTGAAAGACCATGCCCATGCGTTTGCGGACTTCGATGACGTCCACCTTTTTGTCGTAGATGGGTTGGCCGCTGAGGTAGATGTTGCCTGCGATGTGCACATGGTCGATCAGGTCATTGAGGCGGTTGATGCTGCGCAGGAGGGTCGATTTGCCACAGCCAGACGGGCCGATCAAGGCGGTCACCTTGCCGGCGGGGATCTTCATGTTGATATCGTGCAGCGTCTGGTGCTTGCCATAGAACAGGTTGAAGTGTTCCACAGCGAGGATGTGCTGCTCGGCATCGAGTTCCTTGTGGGTTTCGCAGGTGTCTGGGATTGATGCGAGCTCGTGCTGCGGCACGGGCAGAGTCATCCTGTCGGGTGGCGCCGATATTCTCTGCGGTGCGGGATCGCCGGGTCGCGCCGATACGGAGGCCACGGAGCGGCCGACGGCGGATTGATGACCTAACTTCAGCATATCTTGACCTCCAGAGGATCAGGCACTTTTCACGGCCAGGCTCAACGCGCTGTCCGCATCGATCGCGCGAAATATCGAATGAGCAGGTTCAATGCGAAGATCAGCGAAATCAGCACCAGGATTCCGGCCCAGGCCAGTTGCTTTTGTTGGGGATACGGGCCGGTGGCGTACGTAAAAATCTGTACGGTCAGGGATGGGAAAGGCTCGTTGGGATTTCGGGTCAACAGGCGGCTGCCCAGGGCGGTGAAGAGCAGGGGGGCGGTCTCGCCGGCGACGCGGGCGATCGCGAGCATGATACCGGTGATGATGCTGCCGGTGGCGGCGGGCAGGATCACCCGCAGGATGGTCCAGGCCTTGGTCGCGCCCAGGGCGATCGAGGCTTCGCGGTAGCTGTTGGGGACCAGCCGCAACATTTCTTCGGTGGTGCGGGTGACGATGGGGATCATGATGAAGGCGAGGGCCAGGGCGCCGGCCCAGCCGTTGTAGTGACCCAGCGGGACCACGAGCAACTCGTAGCCGATAATTCCCACGACAATGCTGGGCACGCCCGCCAGGACGTCGGCGATGAAGCGCACGGGGCTGGTGAGCCACCACTCTTTGTTGTATTCGGCGAGGTAAACTCCCGCGAGCAGGCCGATCGGCACGCCGATTGCGCTGGCCAGGGCGACGAGGATGATGGTCCCTTCCAGAGCATGCCGCATTCCGCCGGGTTGATCGGGCCGGCCTGTGGGCAGATCGGTGAAGAAGCTCCAGCTCAGTGAGCTGGCCCCGATCGAAACCAGATATCCGATGACCAATCCCAGGATGCCCAGGATGAGGAGGGTGAAAAGGGTGCAGACGGCGAACATCAGTTTGCTCTTGGCCCGCACGTAGTTGTCGTACAATCCTCTTGCCATGGGTTGCGTTCCGAGTCGCGGTCAATGTGCCGCTGCCGTCCTCGCTTCGGTGCCTACCACCAGGTAGCGGGCGATGACGTTGAA
>JBLNDH010000627.1:0-4038 GCA_050261455.1 Bacillota bacterium | reverse complement strand
CGGAAAGAATCGGCAGGTGATCCGCTGGCCTGAGTACCTGGCTGTGGCGGCGATCCTGCTGCTGGCGCTGGGGCTGGGGGTTATCGTTTATCTCGTGTTGCCTCCGAAGCATCCGATGGTGACGATTGTTCCGCCGCCGGAGCTGCTTCGCGAACGAATTGAAGCGGCGGATCAACCGTCGGAATCGGTCGTCGTGGAGCGAGATCTGGCTGAGGCGGGGCAGCCCAAGGCGGCGATTCAAGGCGACATGCCCGCGGTGATCCAACGGGGGGAGGCGGTTGCGAAGTCGGCCGGTAATCCGACCGACCCGGTGATGGGGACCCTCATGGTGATGGGTGACGGTACCGGGGCCAACGGCGCCATCACGGTCCATACCGCCGCGTTCTTCCGGGAGTCGCCGAGCAACGAGACGCTGGTCATCACGGTCAAGGCCGCGGATGTGCAACTGGTCAATGCGGAACTGGTCAAGTACCTGTCGGAGAACAAGATCGCCTGGGCGGCGGCCGAGTCGCAACTGGTGAGCCTCACGGAAGGGCCGGTGCCAGCGGTGCCAGCCAAAGGATCGGCCAACACTGATCAGCCAGTTCTGGGTGCGGGTATCAGTGGGCGCCAGCAACCCGCCGGGCTTACGGCCGATGTGCTAGCGATGGCTGGTGTTGGGGGTAGGCAGAATTCCGACGAAAAGCGGGATGAGTCGGGCGAGTTGCGCGGGGTGACGCAGAATGCCCTGGCTGAGCAGTTGGCTCAGGTCGTTCGCCGCAGTCGGATGTTGGCGGGGGATGCCTCGGTCCAGTCGATCATGCTGGCTAAGGACAACCTGCGTTTGAACCGGGGTGAGCGGGTGATCCTGGCCAAGGATGTCAGCTCTCATCAGTTGACGGAACTGAGGACGACTCTGGCGCAATCGCCGCGTGGGAATCAGGATGAACCAACGCCGGCAGTGGCGTTCTACTATGCCAAGCCGGAGCCTCCTCAGTTTCGCGGGACGCTGCTCTTGACGGAGGGTGCCAATGCGGTGCCGGCAACGCTACCTTCCACGAATCCTGCGGTGGCTCTGGGTGATGATGTGAGCCGATCGATGATGGCGGGACGCCGGTTGGGGGCAGCCCGCTCGACGCTTTCGCCGACGACATTGCCTGCCACCCAGCCGGCCGTTGCGGCGATGCCGACGCCGGTGCCGGTGACATTCGAATTGGCGGCCACGCAGCCGACGGCGGTTGCGGGGTCGTTCAACTGCGTGATCGTTCTGGAGGATACGGATCATCCGGCTGCGACGACGCAACCCGCCGCCAGGGAGTCCGATTTGCCTCCGGCCACCATGCCAAGTGTGCCGGCTACTTATCCCGTATCTGCTGAAGAGGTCCGATAAAGCCAGGCCTTTATGGCCGTTATCGGAGCGTGCAATCGTCTCTATTATGCATCCTTGGGCATCGTTTTGGGCGAGCCAACCTTTTGGCTGCGGGGGTGTCTAGTGAGGTGAAAGAAATAAATCGGCTGGTCGGCCGATTTACCTCTAAGGAGGCAGCAGATGCATCAGGAGCAGTCAGTCCGCAGAATCAGTTGGATTGCGGTCTTCGCCTATGCGATTGTCTGCGGCCTTCTTTGGATCGCCGCTCGCGGGTGAGTGACGGATCATCGGATGTGAACGGGTTTTGTGCCTACTTGAGCCCCGGACAGTTTCCCCTGTCCGGGGCATTTGTTTACGCCCTACTTCCGATAGGCGAGGCTGCGTGTCAGCATGTTCCATTGGTAGAAGACCATGTAGACGCCGAAGAGGACGGCGAGGGCGGGCATGAGTTGGAGACCGTAGCCTTTGCTGTAGGCCAGGACGATGGTTAGGAGATTCCAGGCGGCGGCGAGGGCGGCAGCGGACAGGCCTACGGCGATGAGGACGGGTTTGCGGGAGGCCAGGAGCAGGACGCCGTCGAGGAGAAGGGCGATGCTGAAGGCAGCCAGGCCCAGGTCGTGGAGAAAGAAATCGGACTGCGCATAGGTGAAGGTGCGACCAGTGCCATCGATGAAGGGGGCGGGACCGGGGCCGCCGAAGAGGGTGGATTTGAGCCAGACGAGGAAGTTCTGCTGTAGGAGCAGAAGGAGAAAGCCCAGGGCGATACTGAACCAGGCTTCGGCGCCAACGGCGAGGGGAGCGGCCTGAATGGGCTCGGCGGGTTGAGGTTCAGTGGGGCTCGGGGCCGGTTGGTCGGTTTGTGAGAGGCGGGGAAGCTTGCTGAGATCCATGGCTAACCTCGTTGGTTGATGTGGCTTGTTTAATGCTGACCTATTGTCGGTTCTGGCTCGGTAAACGCAATTCCTTGTATTGGGCGGCGGCGCGTCTCTTGACCCTGTGGCTGGTCTGGTCAGAATACCGGGTTCGCGAAGTGGAGTTTGGAGATCGCAAAGGAGCCTCATGTCGGACGTGCTTGTAGAAGTTGATCAGTTGGCAGCCCAGGCGGCGGCCGATCTGTCTGTTGTTAAGGACGCTGATGCCCTGGAACAGTTCCGGATTAAGTACCTGGGCTCGAATGGCTCCGTGAAGCGACTGATGGAGAAGCTGCGGGCTGCGCCCAAGGAGCAGAAGGCGGCACTGGGGCAGCGGATCAATGCGGTCAAGAAAGAGGTGACCGAGGGGTATGAGGCGAAGAAGGGGGAGATTGGCAAGCAGGCGGCATCGGGGCGGGATGCGATTGATGTGACGGAGCCGGGGAAGCGGCCGGAGGTGGGGAATCGGCACATCCTGACGAAGGTGGCGGATGAGTTGACGGAGCTGTTCGGGCGGATGGGGTTTGCGATTGCGACGGGGCCGGAAGTGGAGGATGAGTTCCACAACTTCATTGCGCTGAACATTCCCAAGGAGCATCCGGCACGGGATCCGCTGGACAACTTCTATCTGACTACTGCTACGACGGACGGAGGGGCCAAGCCGGTGGATTTCACCCGTGAAGGCGGGCAGCTGCTGCTGCGCACGCAGACCAGCACGGGGCAGATCCGGGTGATGGAACGGCAGAGGCCGCCGATCCGCGTGGTCATTCCGGGGCGGGTGTACCGGCCGGATACAGTGGATGCGACGCACCTGTTCATGTTCCATCAGCTGGAGGCGCTGGTGGTGGACAAGAACGTGACGATGGTGGACCTGAAGAGCACCATCCTGCAGTTCATCCGCGCTTACTTCGGGGCGGATACCAAGGCGCGATTCCGGCCGAGCTTCTTCCCGTTCACCGAGCCATCGGCGGAGGTGGACGTGTGGTTCGAAGACCGGAAGCGTTGGGTCGAACTAGGTGGGTGTGGGATGGTCCACCCTAATGTGCTTAAGGCCGGGAACATCGACCCGGAGGTCTACTCCGGGTGGGCGTTCGGGTTCGGGATCGAGCGTATCGCCATGCGGAAGTATGGGATTACGGATATCCGGAGCTTTATTGAGAATGATGTTCGGTTCTTGAGGCAGTTTTGATGTAGGAGTGGATAGTTGATAGTGGCTAGTGGATAGGGGGGTGTTGGGGGAAATGGGTTCGTTTTGTAGTGGGTCCTCGGTTCTTTGTCCTTGGTCCGTTGCTGCAGGCGAAATGGGTTCGTTTTGTCCTGGCAACTGGGAAGTAACAACGGGCAACTCGCCAATGGGTTCGTTTGGGTCGGGGGACTCTCGGGGGAGCTTTTGCAGTTGCTGCAGCTGACGGAGGAGGCGGAAGAGGCTGCGTTCCAGGGCGGATTCGTAGCGGTGCAGGCGGGCGAAGGGGTTGGCCGCATCGTCCCGGTCCCAGAAGTAGTGGGCCAGGATCTGCTCCGGAGGCAGGGGCTCGGGCAGCGGCTCGGGGGTGGGCGGGGGATTCTTGGCTTTGTAGTAGCGGTCCTCACGCTCGTAGTCCCGCTGTCGCTGCTGGTTGGCTCGCTCGACATCGAGGCGGCGGTTGTGGTTTTCCCGGGTGAACAGTTGGGCTTCGGCGGGGGGCAGGCGGCGCAGCCGCCAGGTGAGGTGGACGATGCGCTGGGCCAGGGTCAGCTCCAGGGCACAGCGGGGACGCAGATCGAGCAAGAGGGCGTCGG
>JBLNDH010000626.1:0-6084 GCA_050261455.1 Bacillota bacterium | reverse complement strand
TCTTGGTGCCCCAGATCTTGATGGCATCATCGATGCGGAGCTTGGTGGTAGGCCAATTGTCGATGGCATCGGAGATAGGCCGGTGAAGAGGCCAGGAGAGGGAGAAGCCGACGATGCCGAGGATGGCAACCAGGCTGAGCCCCGCCACCGCCACGCCCAGGCCCCGCGGGCCGGGAACGAGCTTGAGAAGGGGCTGGAGGGTGCAGGCAATGATCGCGGCAGCAAGAATGCCGAGGACGACAGTGCTAAGGGGGCTGAAGAAGTAAATGGTCAGGACCAGGGTGACAATCCACGCCACCGGCGACAGCCAAACAGGCCGGGACCTGGGAGCGGCGGTGTTGTCGTTCTGAGTGCAATCGCTCATAGGCATAGCATAAACGGAGATCAGGGCGGCGGCGAGGGGTGGGGCGGGAGGTGACGGAGTGTCGGAGTAACGGGGTAACGGAGTGGAGGGACGGACATGACGGACAACCGTCCCCGTCCCGGTTTCATTGCCCAAGCGAATCCGTTCCTTCCGCAACATCCGAAGCTCATCCATCCGGCTGGTATATCCTAGCCCTGGGGGGTGACACTTCTATTTCGGCTATGGGGTGACATTTCTACTCCGATACAACAGGCGTAGATACCAGACGCTGCAATGGCGTGGCCTGCGGATTACAATAGCCTCAACCATGGCCCGAGCGGAGATCAAGCTCATCGAGTGCAGTTCGCTTCCAGGAAGGGACTTCGACTGGCAAACCTGGGTCCCGGATGACCCGCACAACGTCTCCCTCGACTTCGTCGTTCATATCGGGCTTGAGGGGGAGCCGGGGTCGGAGATGTTCTACACCACAGTGGCCACCCGCCGGGCCATCAAGGAACGTCCCGACAAAAGCACGCGGTTCAAGGGCTTCATGCTGGATCCATTCATTACTGCAGAGGTTGAGCCTCTGCTTCGCCAGTTTGTGTCGAGCATCAAAGGCGAACTGTTGGACGAGATCTGGACCAAGCTGCGGGAGCGGATGGGTTGGGAATACGATCGAGGAAGATAGTCGGGGACAGGGAGGGGGACAATTTGGGCTTATCGTGGTCAGGCCGTTGCCGCGTTAGCATGGTTTGGCTATGGTGGCCCGGATGAAACATCGTCTATTCACCATCGTGGCGGCGATGTCACTCGTGGTGTGTGGGGTGACAGTGGGGTTGTGGGGGCGGAGCTACTGGAAGGGGGACATGGTCAGGTGGTATAGCCGGGGCGAGTTGGAGACTCGTGACGTGCATCTGTCTTCGGGGAGGGGTGTCATCGGGTTGGACTGTAGTCTCACGAAATATCGCGATGTATCGACGAAACGGCAGGCCGAAGAGAGCCTGAGACAGTTTCAGTCGCTGGTACGGACTGATCCTCCAGAACTCCCAGAATCGCCACGATCTTTTACCTGGATGAGCGGCCCGCAGTTCATGCCTCAAGGCGGGCTTTGGCCTTTTCGTTGGCAAGCGCATCGCCAGAGCGGCGATCGCGGGTCCAGCGGTCGTTACGATCTCAGTTTCCCATACTGGCTGCCGGTGTTGGTCGCGTGCATCTGCCCGGCGGTGTGGATTTGGGGTTTCGTACGCAGGCGTACGAGGCTCGCGAGAAGCAAGGCCGGGTTATGTTCTGCGTGCGGGTATGATCTGCGGGCCAGCAAGGATCGCTGCCCCGAATGTGGGACGCCAGTGGTTGCCGACAAGGTATAACTGAGGGGGGAGCGGGACGGGGGCGTTGTGGAAGGGAAGCCCACGAATCTTCACTAGGAAGCCGCAGATGAAGAAGAGCATGGGCGGGCCGCCCATGCCACGTGGGCACGCACGGGCAAGATGCCCGTGCTACGTCGAGTTAGTGCAATTTTGCAGCAAATGTTCGCTGTGGCAAATCGGGAGCCGCTGTAGGACAGCGGCACTCTGCAGCACAGAAGGATCAGGAAGACAAAGCAGCGAGGAAACCGGGACGGGGACAACCTGGGCTCATCGTGGTCAAATGTTTATTGAGAATCAGATCAATACTGTCGCTGAAATCAGAGCTCGCGAAGCCGCTAAGGCGCGAAGCAGACGCGAAGGGAGAAAGAACTAGTTTATCTTCTTCGCGTTGCCTTCGCGGCTTCGAGCCTTCGCGAGCCGTGCAGCCAAGAACCGGTCCTATGCAGTAGGACACTAATCCTCTGACTCTCTATAGATGAAGGAAAGACCCTCACCCCAACCCTCTCCCGGAGTACCGGGCGAGGGGGAAGAGGAGCAGCGGTCAGGGGTCGGGGGAGAGGGGTCAGGAGGAAAGAAGCGGGCGAACACAAGGTTCGCCCCTGCGAGAGGAGCGGGCGAGGGGGAAGAGAGGCGCGAGACAGCGGACAGATCACGCGGCGGCGGACGAGGGGGTGGATTTCGCAACGACCTGGCTGAGGAGCGAGAGGAGTCGTTCGAAGTCGATGGGCTTGGTGATGAAATCGCTGCAGCCGGCCTGGATGCAGCGGGTGCGATCGCCAAACATGGAGTGGGCGGTGAGGGCGATGATGGGGCAGGTGAAGCCGGCGGCCCGGAGCTTGCCGGCGGCGGTGTAGCCATCCATGACGGGCATTTGCATGTCCATCAGAATGGCGGCAAAGGGTTGATCCGATTGTTGCGCGACGACGGCTTTGTCGAGTGCGACCTGGCCGTTCTCGGCCAGGACGACGTGATAGCCGGCGCTGGCCAGGAAATACTGGATCAATTGCCGATTGTCCTCGCCATCGTCGGCCAGGAGGACGCGGGTGCCGGCGACGGCCGGCGCGGGCTTGGCGGCCGGGGCCAGGGTTTGGGCGGAGAGATTCGGCGGCTGCAGCGAATCGCCCACCTCCTGCAACTGCAAGTCGGCCACGGGTCCGGCATCGATGGAGAGGGTAAAGGTGCTGCCTTGGCCAAGGGCGCCGGTCGCGCGGATCTCGCCGCCGAGCATCCGCGCCAAACGTCGGCAGATGGGCAAGCCCAGCCCCGTGCCGCCGAAGCGGCGCGTGGTGCTCGCATCGGCCTGCTCGAAGGGTTGGAAAAGGCGATCGATCTGTTCGGGATCAATGCCGATGCCGGTGTCCTGAACCTCGAAGTAAAGCCGGGCGCGTTCGGAGGAGGGATCGGAGAGAAGGCGGACCCTGAGGTTGATGCCGCCCTTCTCGGTGAACTTGATGGCGTTGCCGACGAGGTTGACGAGGATCTGGCGGATGCGGGTGGGGTCCGATTGGATCGTCTGGGGGATGGGGCCTTCGAAGTGTGCGTTGAGATAGAGCCCCTTGACCTCGGCACGAAGGCTCATCAGCGACAGCACATCGGCCACCAGTTGCCGTGGCGTACAGGGGACCTGCTCGACGGTCATCTTCCCGGCTTCAATTTTGGAAAGGTCCAGGATGTCGTTGATGATCTCGAGGAGGTGATGGCCATTTCGCTTGATAACCGCCAGATGCTGGAGGTTCTTGTCATCAGCGCGCATTTCCGCCATGAGCAGGTCGGTATAGCCGAGGATGGCGGTCATGGGGGTGCGGATTTCGTGGCTCATGTTGGCCAGGAACTCGCTCTTGCTGCGATTGGCGGCCTGGGCGGCTTCGGCGGCCTGGCAGGCACGGGCTTCGCTTTCCTGGTATTTGGCTTTCAGGGATTGAATGGCCGCGAACGATTGATTGACCTGACTGGCCAAGTCGCTGAGTTCGTCACAGCCGCTCACGGTGACGCGAGCCATGAGATCTCCGGTGCGGCCAATGCCCGTGACTTCCGTTTCCAGCCTCGCCAGACGTGTCAGGACAAGCTTTTGCAGCATGACCACGATGACGGATCCGAAGCCCAAGCCAAGGAAGATGGTCGACCCCAGCAGGTGATGCATGGTACGCAGGCCTTGCTGATAGATGCTGCGGGGGGTGCGTATGCGCAGGAGCAGCGCGGGCTTGCCATACAGATCGTAGATGGCGGCATACCCCGCCATGAGCTGGTCGCCCATGGGTTGCAGATGCGTGGGAGACCTGGCCTCGCTGGCGGCGCTTACCGCAGGGGTCTGGGGGACCAGGGCAGACCAGGCCAGTCGAAAGTCGTCGGACATTGATGGGCCGTTGAGGGGGGCGATCTCGATATCCAGGTCCATCTGTTGTCGGAGGCGCTCCACTTCGGATCCATTAAGCGGACGCGCGAAAACGACCCAGCCGCGGTCGGGGCCGGTGCGCTTGCTGGTCAGGATCGGATGGGCCACGATGGCGGTGGGTCCCTCGGGGAGCATCAGGACGCCATGGAGAATGTCGCCCTGAAACGACGGACGCCTCAGATTGTAGTTGGCGGTAAACGCATCCAAGAGGCTCTTGGCAGGCGGGCCGAGTTTGTGGGTCTTCGCATCAATACCGCTGGCGAGGACGAGGCGGCCGGTGGTATCCAGAAAGACGATGGCGTTGAGGCGCAGGTCGGCAAACGGCGCCTCGGTGATATTGGATTCAATGTACGTGGAGTTCTGATCGGCCATGAACTGGTAGGTATCGTCCCAGACGGCCCAGTCGGCTGCCTTGCCAACCAGGTCATCGATGGATCGTTGCAGGGTGTTGATCGTCTGCTCAACAGACTGCTGGACGTGTTGTTCTTCCAGTCGCAAGAAGCCATTCATGAGGAGACGCGACCAGACTCCATACAGGATCAGCGTCCCAATCAACAGGGCGAGGATGACCACCAGGATGGATTTCCGCCGAAGTGTCATGCAATGCCTTTGACTTGAGGCTGAACGGAGCAGTGGCGTCCATCTGAAGCGGACGCCGCAGACGGTGACCGACGCTCCTGGATCCCACTATCGGACCGATTGCGGTGTGATGTTAGAAGCGGCGTGCCTCGTGGCGAGCCGCGATTCAAAGATCACGGGCCCAATCTCGGCTCGGCGCGAGACGGTGTGGTCGGCATGGCGCGTCGTGAGAGGGGAGGCTGTCCCGCAGACATCAAGTACGATCCGGTCACCGCCGATGACGAATGATAGTAGGGACACCGGGGAAGTCGGGTATGACGTGGAGGAGACTCTTATCGGCCCGTGTGGGGGAGGGCTGACGCTCCATCCTCCATTGGCGTGATCAGAGAGATAACGATCCATGAAACAGGCATCAGCTAGGCTCTCGGAAGTCGCAGCATCTGGGAAATCTGGCGCCACACCATCCGAAGCACAACCACCCCTGCGTGTGCTGTTGGCGGAAGATGATGACGCGGCCAGGATTGCGTTGGCTTACATTCTTCAGTCGGTGGGATTCCAGGTCCGACAGGCCAAAAACGGGCTGGAGGCGTTGGCGGAGGCGGCCCGAGGACAGGATGTGATCCTCCTGGACATCCAGATGCCCATGCTCGACGGAATCCGGACCCTGCAGGGATTGCGGAACAACCCCGACACGGCCAACGCAGCCGTGATTATTCTCACAAGCCATGCCTCGCGCGATTGTGTGTTGAAGTGCGCCCAAATGGGCGCAGACGGTTTTGTAGTAAAGCAGACGATGGAACTGGACGTGCTGGTGGAGAAGATTCACGCCGCCATTCAGTCGCGGCAGGCCCGGCTCGCTTCGGCTGCGCATTAGCGGTAGGCACAAACATGATTGGCGATAATCCCCGCCTGGTGAGTAGTTCGTCCCCCAAAGGGGCTTTTTTGCCCGGGCTGGCCAATAAAAACGAGAGGGATTGGCAGCAGCAGGAGCAGATCACGTATCTGTTTGCACGCCATGCGCGCCATGACGTGATGAGCCTCCAAAGCACCCTGAGCATGCTGGAAATGGTGCAGCGGATGAGCCCCAAAGAGGGCGACCCGCCCCTGCCGCCGGAGCTTCAGGAAGACCAGGTGCGAGCGAAGGTGCGTGCCGCGATTCGTTCCCTGAGCAGCATGGCCCACGATGTAATTCTGTTGACCCAGGCGACCAATTCAGCGGCGTATGCGCCGGCGGTAACCCTTGGCATCGCGGACCTGCTGGAGGATGCGATCGGATCGCGTCTGAAGGAAGGCGATCCCTCCCCAACCGGATTGTTCGAAGGGACGCCGGCAGGACAGGTCAGGGCGTTGGGGAGTCTGCTGCAGGCAGCGGTGGCCGCGTTCTATTTTCAATGGACCCCCGG
>JBLNDH010000625.1:0-6397 GCA_050261455.1 Bacillota bacterium | reverse complement strand
TACCCAGCTTCAGGTCTGGCATAATGTCCTCGCCTCCGCAGCGCCCGGCTTGGTGCTGCCTTGGAACGCCCTCCGCGAATTGATCCTTGATGGCCAAGGCGGCAACGATCGGCTCATCGTGGATCGGACGAACGGCAACCCGATCCCTTCGGGTGGGCTGATCATCGACGGCGGCACCCTCAGCCTGGAGACTGCAAGTGTCCCGGGCCTCAATGGTTTTGCCCTCCACCTTCGCAACGGCGCCACTGTCAAGCTGGCATCAGACCTCAGGCTCAGTGCATTGAGTATTTCTGACACCGCTTCTCTGGATTTGGCCGATCACGATCTGGTCGTCTCAGCCAGCGAGCAGGCGCCGCTGCAGACGTTGCAGCAACTCACCAACTGGATCAAGTGTGCCCGTGGCAGTGATGGCCAATGGATCGGTACCGGCCTGAGCAGTTCTGCGGCCAAGGGTAACAACCAAACCGGTCTATCCATTCTGCTCAACGAGCAGGGTGGCCAGCCTATCCTGACTAGTTTCGCGGGTCAGAGTGTGGATGTGAGCGACGTTCTGGTGAAGTACACTTGGAATGGGGATGTAAACCTCGATGGCGTGCTGAATGGCGATGATTACTTCCTGGTGGACAGCGGCTTCCTTACCCAGGCGGGCGGCTACCAGAATGGGGATCTGAACTTCGACGGCAAAGTGGACGGAGACGACTATTTCCTCATCGACTCGGCCTTTATCGCCCAGAGCGGCGTTCTAAACGAGCGGGCGGCCCGATCAGCAAATGGCTGAGCCCGCCACCAAGCTCTCGTCGTTCACGAGGCTCTCCAGCCCTCGAAAACGCTCCTATGATTTACCGTTCTGTGCAGCAGCGATCCTCCAGTAGTTTATGAGTATTGCTGAGCGCGAGGTCTGCCCATGGTGTCTCTGAAGGGAGTGCCCATTTCGCCCGGATATGCCGAGGGGACGACTATCATCCATGGCGTCCAGCGGAACATCCCCATTCCGCATTACCACATCGCGCCTGCCGCCGTGATCGACGAGGTGCAGCGTTTCGAGTCGGCGGTTCAGCGTGCCAGCCTCGAACTGGCCCACGTGCGAGATCGCGTGCTCTGGGAATTTGGCGAGGCGCAATCGGAGATCTTCGCGACCCATCTGGCGCTGCTGAACGACCCTTACTTCCTCACCAAGGTCAAGCATCGCATTACCCGTGACCTGGTCAATGCGGAACAAGCCATTGAGGTGGAACTCAACGCGGCTGCCGGCAAGCTCCTGGCGGCCAAGGATGAGTATTTTCAGGAACGGGCGCAGGACATCCGCGACATTGGGCATCGACTGTTGCGACAGTTGATCCCGGGCACGGCCGGGCTCCTGACGAATCTGCCCGGCCATTCGGTGATCGTGGCTCACGAGTTGCTTCCGTCCGATACGCTCGATTTGGATCGTCGGCATGTCGTGGCCATCGTCACCGAACGCGGCGGAACAACCAGCCACGCGGCGATTCTGGCCAAGTCGCTGGGAGTGCCTGCAGTGACCAACGTGCTCGGGGCCCTTGCCCGCATTAAGCCTGGCTCGCGCGTCCTGGTGGATGGGCTGCTGGGGCAGATTATTGCCGATCCCTCGCCGACGCAGGCATCGCAGTTCTGGAGTCAGAAACAGCAGTATGAATCTTCCACGGCTGCGGCCATCGCTGCTGAGCAGCAGGAATGCATCACCATGGATGGCGTGCGAATCCACGTCTACGCGAACATCGGACGCTCTCACGAGGCACTGGAGGTTCCGCAGCATCACTTGGATGGTGTGGGCCTGTTCCGCACCGAGTTCCTGTTCATGGACGAGAAACAGCCGCCCAGCCTGGAACGTCAGGTGCAGATTTATAGCGACGTTGCCCAAGCCATGAGCGGCCGCCCCCTGGTAATTCGTACCCTGGATGTCGGTGGCGATAAGATCCCGGCATTTCTCGCGGCGCAGTGCGAAAGCGATCTGGGTACCTGTCCCCGTGGCCTGCGGTTCTCGCTGCTGGTCGCGCGCGATTTGTTCCTGACGCAGCTCCAGGCGATTACGCGGGCCTCCGCGCGGCATAACTGCATTCGCGTGCTGTTTCCCATGGTTGTGAGCGCTAACGAATTGTCCCAGGCGATCGATCTACTGCGCATGGCTGCCGGAGCTTCCCCGACTCCTTCCATCGGGGCCATGATCGAAACGCCGGCCGCTTTGTTCGATCTGGACCGGATCCTGGGGTTGGCCGATTACCTCAGCATCGGAACCAATGACCTGACGCAGTTCCTGTTGGCCTCGGGGCGCGATGCGATCGACCTGTTCAACGAGACGACCGTCCTGCATCCGGCCGTGTTGCGCGCCGTTGCCCAAGTGGTGGAGGCTGCGAAGCGGTGGAACAAGCCCGTGGCTGTCTGTGGCGAGGCTGCTGGCGATCCCGCTACGGCTTGTCTGCTGGTAGGGTTGGGAGTGCGCGAATTGAGTATGAGCCCGGTTCGTACCACGCGCGTTCGCTATGCCCTGCGGCGATCCCAGGTTGCTGAGCTGCGGCAGTTGGCGCAGGAGGCGTTGCAGGCTGTCAGCCCAGCGAAAGTTCGCCAGCTGCTCGCCGGGCTCAACGCTGCCGAAGCCTAGCGACGATGTCCAAGGGCTTCCGACGGGTGTTTCCCAGGGATGGACGCAGCCGCCGAGCCGGTCCATAATATCTGCTGACCGCCGTACGATTCTGCCGTATCCTGTACGCATATCGTAGTGGTCCTATAAAGAACGAGTCTCAAAACCTAAAGAGCCAAGGACCAGAACCTTAGCCAAGTCGGGTTTTGAAACGAGCTGTGGTACTGCAGTGGTTCTATAAGGCTGGGCAGGTGCCCTGCTGTTTTGGTGGTAAACGAGACTGTGATGGGTCAAACCCTCGTATCGAGTAGCGATCTCCCTCTGGCAAGCCAGGTCTCGGCCTGCTTCCCGCCGACGGCGCAGGCTGCTTTGGCTTCCGTCCCCGATGAAGCGGCCGCTCAGGCCTGCACCCGGCAGTTGACTCACACCCATTACGAGAATTTCCCCGTCGTCTCCATTTTCCTGCCCCGGCATCTGCGTCAGGATTTCTGTAATGTCTACGCGTTCTGTCGCGTGGCCGACGATCTCGGCGACGAAATGGGCGATCCCGAGCAGTCGCTGAAGTGCCTGGCCTACCTGAAGCAGCAAACGCACGCCTGTTTTGCCGGCCAGGCCACGACGGCCTTGTTCGTCGCCCTCGCCGCTACCGTTCGCCGTCATGACTTGCCCATCCAGCCATTCCTGGACCTCATCGATGCCTTCGAACAGGATCAACGCGTGACCCGATACGACACCTTTGACCAACTGCTCGATTACTGCCGGCGAAGTGCCGATCCGGTAGGGCGGCTCGTTCTGTACATGTGCGGCTATCGCGATGCCGAGCGCCAATGCCTTTCCGACAAGATCTGCAGCGCGCTTCAGCTGACCAATTTCTGGCAGGATGTTCATCGCGATCTGCTGGAACGCGATCGCATCTACCTCCCTCGGGAAACGATGCATCGATTCTCGGTTACCGAACGGCAGCTCCGCGAACGACAGTGTGATGAAAATTACCGGGAGATGATCCGGTTCGAAGTGGAACGCACCGCCGCGATGTTCCGCGACGGCGACGCCCTGCTGCCGCTGCTTCGCCCGGCGGTACGGAAGCACATCACCCTTTTTGCCCAGGGAGGACGAGCCATTCTCGCCGCCATACGTCGCCAACGTTACGACACGCTGACCCATCGTCCATCGCTCTCCAAGTGGCAGATGGGCCGGCTGCTCTGCTCGGCGCTGGCCAGGCATCTGATGTGCCTGGTTATCCCCGGAGGCCGCGTATGAGCATTGCTGTTGTTGAAATGGATCCGACCCGCTTGGCCCGATCCCGCAGTTATTGTGAGCAATTGACTCGGCATGTCGCCAAGAACTTCTACTATGCCCTGAAACTGCTCCCCGAGCCCAAACGCTCGGCGATGTATGCCCTGTATGCGTACATGCGACTCGTGGACGATATCGCCGACGAGGAGGATGGCCGTTCTCCCCAACGGCGCGCCGAGGAATTGGAAGCCTGGCGCATCCAGACCCATGCCGTGCTCGACGGCCATTGTCCAAACGGCACCAGCAGCCCCGTCTGGGCTGCCTTTGCTGAAACCGTCTATCGCCATCGCATCCCCGCCTCCGTCTTCGATGACATGATCGCCGGCCAGCAGCAGGACCTTCATCCCATCGTCTTCGACACCTTCGAGCAATTGCACCAGTATTGTTGCCGCGTTGCCGGTGCCGTGGGATTGGCCAGCATCTACATCTGGGGCTTTGATGGCGGCGCCGCGACCGAGGCGAAGGCCATCGATCGCGGTATCGCGTTCCAACTCACCAACATCCTCCGCGATATGCGTGAAGATGCCGGCCGCGGCCGACTCTACCTGCCTCGGGAAGACCTGGCGGCCATGCACCTCAGCGAAGAGGATCTGCGCTCTGCTCGTACCGGTCCGGCGTTCTACGATTTCATGCATTTCCAGATCGAGCGGGCCCAACGCTACTACGCCAGCTCCGCCGGCCTGGAGCAGCACATCGAACGCGACAGCCGCTCGTCGCTCATTGCCATGACCGGGATCTACCATGGCCTGTTGGAAAAGATCGCTGCCGCGCCTGAGCGGGTATTCCATGAACGGGTATCGCTGTCGCTGGTTGCCAAGCTGCTGATCGCCTGGCGCGCGGTTCGCACCCAATAATGAAGCATGTCTACTGCCTTGTTACCCAGCCATGCCTCGCCGTCCGTTGCGGGAACCCCGCCACGCGTGGTCGTCATTGGTGGGGGCTTGGCCGGCATGGCCGCGACTGTTGCCTTGGAGTCCGCCGGCATTAAGGTGACTCTTCTCGAGTCCCGCCGACTCCTCGGCGGCCGCGCCAGTTCCTTCGAAGACTCCCATACCGATCAACTGCTCGATACCGGCCAGCATGTCCTTCTTGGCTGCTGCACAAACCTCCGTGATTTCTATCAACGCCTGGGTGTCGCTGACCTGATCCGCTACGAACAAGCCGTCCATTTCCGCGATGCCGATGGCCGGCAACATGACATCTGGGCCCTCCCGAAGCTCCCGGCCCCGTTTCATCTGTCCGCGACCCTGGCGGGCTTCTCGCCCCTCTCCCTTCGCCAGCGACTGGCCATCGTGCGCGCCATGATGGCGATGATCCGCCTCTCCCGCAGCGATCGGCAGCAGTTGTCCGACGTGTCATTCGCCCAATGGCTTCAGGAGCACAACCAGCCCCCGGCGGCCATCGAGCGGTTTTACAACCCGGTGCTGATCGGCGCCTTGAACGATACCCTCGACCGCGTCAGCGCGGCCTACGCCATCCTGGTCTTCCAGGATGCCATGCTTTCCCACCGGGCCGGATATGTCGTCGGCGTGGCCTCCTGCCCCCTGGCCAAGCTCTATGAACGCCTGCCCTGCAGCGACCTGCGTCTTGGCACCCGCGTTACCGAGCTTCAGTTCCACGACCGCCACCTCACCGCGGTGAAACTCCAGTCTGGCCAGATCCTCTCCGCCGATGCCTTCATCCTGGCGACCAATCGTCACGCCGCCATCCGATTGCTTCCCGAGGATCTACGCCATCGCGATGCCCGCTTTACCCATCTTGACCAGTTTGAAGATGTCCCCATCCTCAGCGCTACCTTGGAATTCGATCGCCCCGTTATGGCCGAGACGCATGCCGCGATGCTCGCCGGACCCTTGCAGTGGCTCTTCCGCAAAGATCGCCAGGGGCGTATCATTCATGGCGTGATCAGTGCTGCCCGCGAATGGGTTGGCCGCTCACCCGAGCAGTGCCTTCCCCTCTTTGAGCAGCAGATCCGAGTCATGCTCCCCAATGCCCGAAGTGCCACGCTCCATTGGGGACGGATGATTGTTGAGAAGCGGGCCACCTACTCGCCATCGCCGGGTACTGACCGTTATCGTCCAGCGCAAGCACCCCCGGATGCAGGGATTGCAAACCTCTTCTTGGCGGGTGATTATACGCAAACGGGTTGGCCGGCGACGATGGAAGGCGCCGTTCGCAGCGGTTACCTGGCTGCTGAGTCGCTCCTGACGCGGTTGCATGTTTCCAATGCGGGATGCCGGCCGTTCCTGGTGGACGATCTGCCCCTCCAATGGCCGGCCCGTCTGTTGCGACATCGCGCCTGACGCCGTTGCCTGACCTTGACTGATCTTTTGGCGTCCCGAGAATTGGCCCCGGCTCGCTATGATTTGAAATGGATTTTGAGGGAAGGACAGTTGTGAGAAATACTCTTTCGGTTGGCTCAAACTCGGACCAGGCCCATGTGGCCCACGCATCGGACGCCTCCTTGCCTGAGGCCGCATCGATGCCCATCCGTCCCGCTTTGCC
>JBLNDH010000624.1:0-3390 GCA_050261455.1 Bacillota bacterium | reverse complement strand
CAGGGGTTCGGGCTCGGTCCATTCCGCGGGAGCGGGGCGTTTCAAATCCGGGGCGCGAACGCCGGCGAGCTGCGCGCTTTCATCGGCCGCCCCAACCCATCGGTTAACCTTTCGCCCCCATATCACCCGAGAAACCAGGGACTTTATTGGCCCCATTCCACCTGTACCGTTACAGCCGCTACAGCTCTAACCCGACTTGCCCACGAATCTCCACGAATGCTCACGAATGTGCATTGGCACCGAATTCGTGAAGATTCGTGCAGATTCGTGGGCACCCATTTCTTCTTCATGGCACCTGCCCCAGAATTCGGTACAATAATCCTCTCGTTTTGCAGGAGTGTCTCTATGCGTCATGTGATTTCGGCATTGGTGATGAATGAACCAGGAGTCCTAGCCAATGTGGCCGGCATGTTCGCCGCCCGTGGCTTTAACATTGACTCCCTGGTGGTAGGCCGCACCGAAAACCCCGAATTGTCCCGCATGACGATCGTAGTAACCGCCGACGATGCGACGCTCGAGCAGGTCCGCAAGCAGCTGGCCAAGCTCGTGCCCGTGGCCAAGGTCCGCGACTTCAAAGACATGGCCTATGTTGAGCGTGACCTGCTGCTGATGACCGTCAACGTTGGTCCGGAGAAACGCGCGGAAGTGATTGAAATTGTCCGGCTCTTCCGTGGCCGCATCGTCGATGTCGCCAGGGATAGCCTCATGCTGGAACTGTCCGGCACCGAGGACAAGCTCGAGGCGTTCGTCGAACTGCTGCGTCCCTATGGGATCGAGGAACTGGCCCGCACCGGCGTGATCGCGATGGCCCGCGGCACCCAGAAAGCCAAGGAAAAAGGCACCTCTGCCTCCAAACCCCGCACCCGCAGCCTGAACGCCCCGGCCTCCCCTTCGCTCCCTCCCAGCTAAATCGACCTTGACGAGCAAACGACGCGGAGGAAACGATCTTTCCTCCGCGTTTTTATCTTCTGCACTTAATTGAAAATTGACAATTGTCAATTGATAATTGTCAATTAAGCGGGGCGCGGCTGACTTGCGGGGGATTCATCCCCAATCTGCTCCAATATCACTCTCACATGCCGCTCCGTCGCCCCTTTCTCGTTTACCACCACCTCTCGTCCCGCCCGGCCCATTCTGCTTGCCTCTTCCGCATTCGCCAACAGTTTTGCCACTGCCGCCCCAAGTTCCTCACCGCTGTGTACCTCGATCATTGCATCGCCCGCCCGGAACCGTCCCATCGCATCCGCGAAATTCCCCGTGAACGGCCCCACAATCACCGGCTTGCCTAATGCCGCCGGCTCGATCATGTCTGATCCATGTTGCCTCGCCCCCAGATCCACCAGCGTTCGCCCCACAAACACCACGGTCGCCAGGCCATAGAACTTCCGCAACTCGCCCATGGTGTCGCCCAGTACAACAGGAGGCTGTGCTGAGTGCTGAGTGCTGAGTGCTGAGCCTTGCGCTGATCGTCGCACCAGCGTGAATCCCATCTTTTTAATCAGCTCCGCCACGTCGTCGAACCGCTGCGGATGCCGTGGAATGATCGCCAATCGCAATCCCGAAAATCGCCCCAGCAGTTGCCGATATTGCTCCAGGACGATCTGCTCCTCCCCTGGCCCGGTTGATCCACATACCCAAATGGGTTCGTTTGGCGCATTGAATCCCACCGCCTTGCCCAACTCCTCATCCCCTGGTACCCGGTCCGCCACCGTGGCCGTGTCAAACTTCATCGTTCCCGTGATATGCATGCGATCGCGTGTTGCCCCCAATGCCGCGAATCGGTCGGCATTGGCCTGATCCTGCACGCACAAGGCCGCCAGTTGTCGGAACATCCCACTGACAATGGGCTTGATGAGCCGATAGCGCCGAAAGCTTGGCTCCGTCATTCGCCCATTGACCAGCACCACCGGGATGTCTCTTTTGGCGCACTGCCGGAGGAAATTGGGCCAAACCTCCAGTTCCATCAACACCACCGCGCTCGGCCGCAAATGGTCGAGCACCCGGCACACGGGGGCTGTGAAATCCAGGGGATACCAGATGATCGTCATCTTCGCTGTGTCCGCCCCTGGCTTGCCATACAACTCCTGTGCCCGGGCAAAGCCGGTCTCGGTCGTTGCCGAGATGATCAAGTCCAGATCCGGCCGCAGTTCCCTAAGCCTCGTCACCAATCCCCGCGTGGCATTCATCTCGCCGAGCGAAACCGCATGGATCATCACCGCCTGTCCCTGCGACAGCCGCGGCGGCACGTTGCCCATTCGCTGCGAAAACGCCGACACCACCTTTTGCCGTGCCGAGGGTTTCATTGCCCAAACCGGCGCCGAAATCCCCACCCCCAGCCCATACGCAATGTCATAAAGATTGATCATCGTCCAGCCCAACGTTTTACCCTCAATGGGCCACGATAGGTATAGGCAGGGATGACCAATGCGCTGGGGAATCACCAAGGACCAAATCCCAATGACCAATGAAACCCCAATGTCCAAGCCTCCGAAGGGCTTCATGGGTTATTCCGCTTACGGGGCGCGTTACAATGCTGCAATGACCCGGCATTCTTCGATCGTCATCATGACGTGCCTGCTCCTGGCTTGTGGCTGCGCCAGTTCAGTTAAGCCCCAGGGTTCCCAGCCCTGCATGCTTCCCAAAGAAGTTGTGCAGCCGCGGTTGCGTGAGGTCATGGAGTACTTGGCCGACAATGGCTTCGAAGAGGCTGTCAACGTCTCTTATTTCGATTTCTCCGCCTGGCCCATGTACGACAAGCTTTGCTGGGAGAACCTGCTACGGAAGCCTCGCTTCGAAGCCGCCACCTTTGATCACGACGGTGCCCGCATCACGGTCGGCGTTTCTCCCGTCAAGGCCTATCACTCCGATGGCAAAGAGCCTGAGAAGTTGATTCCCATCAACCCGGAAAACCCCGCCGAGCCCCATGGCGTTTCGATCGTCCTCGAAGGCCGCCGCTGGTCCGTCAAATATACTCTTTCCGGTGGCACGCCCGAACTCGAAAGCCGTCTTTCTGAGCTTCTACAAACCTATGCCCGCGACTTCGCCAGGCAGGTGGATGCGGATGAAAGCCTGCGCTTGCAGACTGCCCAACCGTTGGGTCAACCCTTGCCGGATATGCAGTCGTGATGAGGGTGTATGTCGCCCTTTTCATGAAGGCCCGCGATGGTGAAAGCAAGTGTCGCAGTCCCAAGCGGTTCTGTCATTCTGATCGCAGTCTCGTAGGGTGCTCTTCAGCGCACGTCTGGCGCTTCGCCGTGCGCTGAAGCGCACCCTACGGATGATGCTTTGTTCCGCACCAATAGCTTAAAAGCATCGGGATACTCCTTCGTGCAAAAGGGTGATGTAGGCTTGGTCCTGTTCCAGGCGTATTGCTGGCTATCTCACACGCCC
>JBLNDH010000623.1:0-7252 GCA_050261455.1 Bacillota bacterium | reverse complement strand
AGGCCGATGCCTGATTCGGATTTAGGAGTGCTTCGATGCCTTTGTTGGATCGGATTAGCCGTCCGGGAGATCTGCGAAAGCTGTCACTGGATGAGCTCGGCCTGCTGGCGCAGGAATGCCGGCAGCGCATGTTTGATGCGGTTTCGAAGAACGGCGGGCATCTGGCCTCCAATCTGGGCGTAGTGGAGCTGACGCTGGCGTTGCACTATGTGTACGAGTTTGGGCCTTATCCGCAGGGGCCGGATCGGCTGCTGTGGGATGTGGGGCATCAGTGCTATGTGCACAAGCTGCTGACGGGGCGTGCCAAGTACTTTGAGCGGTTGCGTAAGAAGGGGTCGATCAGCGGATTCCCGACGCCGCTGGAGTCTCCGTATGACCTGTTTGCGGTGGGGCATGCCGGGACGGCGATCAGCACGGCGGTGGGCATGGCGCGGGGCGATGCCCTTTTGAAGCGGGACAGCCACGTGGTGGCGGTGGTGGGGGATGCTTCGATCGTCAATGGGCTGGCGTTTGAGGGGTTGAACAACGCCGGCACGCTCAAGCGGCAGCTGCTGATCGTTCTGAACGACAACGGGATGAGCATCAGCAAGCCTCAGGGCGCGTTGGCGCAGTATCTGGAGCGGGTGCGCATCAGCAACACCTATGACGAGGCCAAGCGGCTGGCGCAGAAGATGGTGGGCCGGCTACCGACGGGGGTGGGGCAGACCCTCGAGACGATGTGGCACCACGTGAAAGAGGGTGTCAAGAGTGGTCTATGGCCGAGGCAGATCTTCGAGGCGCTGGGGATCAAGTACCTGGGGCCGCTGGAAGGCCATGATCTGCCGACCTTGATCACGATGCTGGCGGAGGTGAAGGATGTGAATTCGCCGGTGCTTCTGCACGTGAAGACGATCAAGGGCAAGGGATACGATGTTTCCAGCAAGGAGCCGACGAAGTTTCACAGCCCGGCGGGGTTCAAGGTGGAAGGTTGCCGGGTGGAGTTCAACGGCAGTTCGGGGCGATCGTGGACGGCGGCGTTTTCGGACGCGATGATCGACCTGGCCAAGACGGATTCGCGTGTGGTGGCGTTGACGGCGGCCATGCCGGATGGGACGGGGCTGTCGAAATTCGAGAAGGTGTTCCCCGATCGCTATCACGATGGGGGCATTTGCGAGGGGCATCTGATGGCGCTAGCGGCGGGGATGGCCAAGAGCGGCATGCGGCCTTTCGCGGCGATCTATTCGACGTTCATGCAGCGGGCATTTGACCAGGTCTGGCAGGAAGTGGTGCTGAACAACCTGCCGGTGGTGCTGTGCATGGATCGCGCGGGATATGTCGGCGATGACGGGGCGGTACACCATGGGTTCATGGACCAGGCATTCCTGCGGCCGATGCCGGGGATGGTGTTGATGGCCCCGAGCGACGAGGCGGAACTGCGGCGATGCCTGAAGTTGGCGCTGTCGCTGGATACGCCCAGCGCCGTGCGCTATCCGCGGGACAATGTGCCGACGGCGAATTTTGAGACGGTGATTGCGGAGAATCTGCGCGACGCGGCGAGCCAGGATTGGCAGGTGGGCAAGAGCCGGGTGTTGCGCGAAGGGACGGAGGCGACGATTGTCGCGTATGGCGCGCTGACGCAGCAGGCGATGAAGGCGGCGGAGGACCTGGCGGCCGAGGGATTGTCGGTGGGCGTGGTCGATGCACGATTCTGCAAGCCGGTGGATGGCGAGATGCTGACGCGGGTGTTGCGGAGCGGGGCGGCGGTGCTCACGCTGGAAGACCATACGCTGCAGAACGGGTTTGGCAGCGCGGTGGTGGAATACGCGGTGACGCACGGGTTGCCGACGGAGCGGATCACGCGGCTGGGGATGCCGGATCGGTTGGTGGCCCATGCGACGCGGAAAGAGCAGCTGGCCGAGGTCGGCCTGGATGCGGCGGGGATCGCGCGGAGCGTGAGGGATGCGGTGAGGGCGGGAACGAGTGTCGGTGTGGTGGGACAGACGGTGGGAGGGATAAGGTAGAAGAAGAGGCAAAGGCACGGAGGCACGAAGGGAGGGACGGAGGGATTGGCAGGGAACCCTCACCCGGTCATCGCCCGGAGTACCGGGCGAGGGAGAAGAGAGTAACCGGTCCGTTGAAGCGGAGCTTACGCTAACGGCGAGTCGGCGGGGTTGGGTCCGCGAAACCGCAAGCGTTTTCCGGGACGATGCGGCGGATCGAATCGCAACCCTCGTGGATATCTTCGGGCTGCAAGTCGCTTGCCTGCCAAAGGCCGTTGGGATTGTAACACAATCATTCTTGACCAACGGCACAATTCGATTGCGTCAAGCGGATCTCAATCGGTTCCCGTCATGGTTCGCCTGAGAGACGGGCGGCGGAGCAGAAGGAGCAGGCCGGTGGTGAGCAGGGGGAGCATGGCGGGTTCGGGGACAGGGGAGAAGCGGAAGTTGGCGACGAAGGAATAGGCGTCGGGGATGCTATCGTCTGGGAAAGTCAGGCCCCAGGGGGCGAGGGGATTGTCGGCTTGGTAATCGCCGCGCAGGCCGGTGGAAATGATCTCGATGGATGGGTCGATCACAAGGCTGACCGGATCGATGTTGTAGTAGGGATAGCCTTCCATCTCGGTGGTCGGGGGTGGCACGACAAGCGAGAGCACGAGCGGAGGCTGATTGACGGTTGCTCCGATAGTGTGCGTTTCGCCGGCGCGCAGTTGAATAGGGTCAATGGGGGCGTAGCGATAGGAACCGATGCATGCGGGGGTTGTTCCCTTGGGGACCTCGCCGTGTGCCAGAAGCTGGCGATCACTGGTCCAGATGCCGACTTGATGAGGGACGCCCAAGCCAGGCGAGCCAGCATCATAGAAACCCAAGTCGGTGATCAG
The DNA here is from genome assembly GCA_050261455.1 of Bacillota bacterium. Classification (GTDB taxonomy): domain Bacteria; phylum Planctomycetota; class Phycisphaerae; order Tepidisphaerales; family Tepidisphaeraceae; genus JAPLNB01. Next base: position 4,392 of record JBLNDH010000623.1, on the reverse strand, counting down.
CAGATCGGATTTGGCTTTGAATGTCCACCCAAGCGTGGAACTGAAGTCTGCGGCGACCGGGTACATCCCTGGGGCGACTTCCCGGGGCATGCCGATGGTGAAGTCCACGACGGCCGGTGAGGGGTTGGCCAACGCGGGGTGGATGAGGAAGCATAGGATTGCAATGGCTGGCGTACTCAGGAACCTGGCGTACATGCGGCGCCTCCCTTGAAGAAAGCAGTTGATGGAAACGGCTACCCTGATCGTGGACCTCCCCACGTTGGTTCGCATACTATCGAAACTATAGCATCCATTTACAAAGACGCCACCGAAGGAGCGGGTGTTTCGAAATCCGCGGGGTGAATTGTCGATCAGCGGCCGTTAAAATGCGCGGACTATTCCGAATGGAGATCTGGCGCATGTCTGGTGCATTTGTTTCGCCATCGCAAATCGGTCAATGGGTGGATGAGGCAGTGGCTTCGACGCCGGTGTATGACTTGCATACGCATTTGTATCCGGCGGGGTTTGGGAAGCTGATGCTGTGGGGGATTGATGAACTGCTGACCTACCATTATTTGATTGCGGAGGCGATTCGCGTCAGCGAATTGAGCTATGAGGCGTTCTGGGCCTTGGGCCAGAAGCAGCGGGCGGAGCATGTGTGGCGGAAGCTGTTTGTGGAGCGGGCGCCGGTGAGCGAGGCGTGCCGGGGGGTGTTGACCGTTTTGAATAAGCTGGGGGTGGAGGTGGCGGCGAAGGATCTGGGGAAGATTCGGGAATTCTTTGCTGCGCAGAAGCCGGCGGAGTATGTGGATCGGGTGCTGAAGCTGGCGAATGTGCGCAAGGTCGTGATGACCAATGATGCGCTGGATCCGGCCGAACGGGAGTTGTGGCTGAAGGGGGGACAGCGCGATCCACGGTTTGGGGCGGCGCTGCGGATCGATCCGCTGCTCTTGGGTTGGCCGAAGGTGGGGGATACGCTCAATGACTTTGGGTACGCGGCGTCGGCGGATCTGGGGAGTGGGACGATGAAGGAGATTCGGCGATTCCTGGAAGAGTGGATCGATCGGATGCAGGCGTTGTATGTGGCGGTGTCGTTGCCGCCGACGTGGCGGTATCCGGACGCGTCGGCGACGACAAAGGTGCTCGATGAAGCGGTGCTGCCGGTGGCGCGGGAGCGGAATTTGCCGGTGGCGATGATGATCGGCGTGACGCGGCAGGTGAACCCGCGGCTGCGGCTGGCGGGGGATTCGCTGGGGCGGGCGGATGTCAGCAGCGTGGAGCGGATCTGTGCGGCCAATCCGCAGAACAAGTTCATGATCACGATGCTGTCCCGGGAAAACCAGCACGAATTGGCGGTTACGGCGCGCAAGCAGCGGAATATGATGCTGTTCGGATGCTGGTGGTTCTTGAACAATCCATCGCTGATCGAGGAGATCACGCGGATGCGGATGGAACTGCTGGGGACGAGCTTTGTGCCCCAGCACAGCGATGCGCGGGTGATGGATCAGTTGATCTACAAGTGGGAGCACAGCCGGCGGATCATTGCGAAGGTGATGAAGGAGAAGTTCAGCGACATCGCGGCGGCGGGGTGGCCGGTGACGCGGGATGAGGTGAAGCGGACGGCGGAGGGGTATCTGGGGCGGGGGTTCGAGGACTTCCTGAAGGCGTAATGGACGAGGAAGGGTCGTGAGGAAACGATGTTGATTGGGAAGCATGTTTCGGAATCGGCGATTCATGATCAGACGGCGGTGGTGTTCCCGAACGATCTGAACGCGTTTGGGACGCTGTTTGGCGGGCGGGTGCTGGAGATCGCCGATCAGGTGGCGGCAGTGGTGGCGCATCGGCACTCGGGGCGGGAGTGCGTGACGTTGGGCCTGGATTCCGTGCGGTTTCTGGCGCCGGCGCGACGCGGCGATATCCTGGTGTTTCAGGCGGCGGTCAACCGGGTATGGCGCACATCGATGGAAGTGGGGGTCAAGTCCTTCGTGGAAAACTATAAGACGCTGAAGCGGACGCATATTTTCTCGGCGTATTTCACGTTTGTGGCGCTGGATGAGAACCTCAAGCCGGTGGAGATCGTGCCGGTGATTCCGGGGACCGAGCAGGAGCGGCGACGATACCTTGAGGCGGATGAGCGGAGGAAGAGGCGGCTGGGGGCGGAGTGAAACGATCACACGGGTTTGAAGTCCGAACAGGGGTTTCAGAGCCGCACTTAGGGCGGGTGAGAAGATGGTGTAGCGAACGAGCGGCGAAGGGAAGTGAACTAGACATAGAGATCCTTCGCTTCGCTCAGGAGGACAGGGGAGGTCGTTCGCTACAGGGAGGCGGCAAGTGCTGTCGGGTGCGGGGTGCCATGGCCACGCCCAGGAGAATCCTGCGAAGACCCGTGCAGCGTCCGCGTGGCCATGCCCCAGACGATCTCACCTGCGGGAAGCATCTCTGGATGCATGCCCACGCCGGCCGCTGGATCACTTGCGGAGAGCAGGGATTTTCGGCGGCCGCCGTGGGCATGGCACCCAACACTCCCGAGAGTTCGGGTACACCTTGTCTGTGGGCGTTGCTCACATTCCCTCATAGCGGTGGAAGCGGGCGAGCTCACCGATTCGCGTGAGAATCGCGGGGATCTGGGCGCATTCGCAAAAGGGGGCGGGTGCTAAGATCGATCCGGTAAAGGTGTGTGCCTTTGCTTGGGTCGGAGGAGAAAGGAGGACCCATGCTGGCAGAGAAATTGACGGATGCGGTCCGACAGGAACATCGGGAGATTCGGGATACCTTGATCGATCTGATCGAGGCGTTTCACCAGCGGGACATGAAACTGGTTCAATCGCTGTTGGCGCGGTTTGATATGTTGATGGGGCCGCACTTCCGATATGAGGAGGAGTCGGTCTACCACATGATGGTGCCCATCCTGGGGACCGATTACATCCAGCAGCTTCTGACAGAGCACGATCGCATGATCGGGATTGCCAAGCGGCTGATGGATTTCAGCGAGAAGGATTTGCTGACGGACGATGAACTGGCGTGTGCGATCAAGATGATCCGCCGGCTGCTGCTGCACGTCAGCCAGTGCGAGGGGCTGTCGGTGATGGCGGAACGGCTTTCGGAAGAAGAAGTGCAGAGAATTCTCGATTCGCGCGAACGGGCGAAAAAAGCAAACGTGAGCTTGATCGAGTGGTCGGACGCGATGCGGAGTCGTCCGGTGACCATGCCGGAGCCCGGCTTGCTGGCGGTGGAGTCGCTGGAGTTGCGGTGCACGGATTGAGCAAGAACCGCTGAGTACGGAGTATTGAGCGAGAGAATCGCGGGGTTGGGGGTGGGGACCGTTTGTGTACGCGCTGAAGGGGCTGTGGTAAGGTACCCACCTTTTGTGGCCGGACGATTTCTCTTTGTAAGGGATTATCAATGAAGAAGCGTAACACATCACATGTGGTGGTGGGGGTGTTGTTATCGTTGTGGATGCTGGCGGGCGGGATGCTGGCATCGGCGGCGGAATCAACAACCCAGCCCGCACTGGGCAAGCGGTCGCCACAGCAGATTATGGGCGAACTGGGGACGGCATCGGCGGAGTTGCGAGCGGCATTGGGGACGCCGGATTCGCTGTTTGATGAAGCCAAGCGAGCGGAGGTTGCGCCCAAGGCGCTGCCTCCGATGAAGAAGATGCTGGGGCTGATCGATGAGCTGATCGGCAACGAGCCCATGGCCAAGGCGCAACTGGGGACGGCGCGGATGCAGTTCCGCACGCTGCTGTCGCTGATGGGAGATGCCGATGTGACAGCGGCGCTGGAGAAAGCCGCCCAGAGCAGCGATGCGAGCGAAGCGACGGCCGCGAAGGGATCGCAACTCCTGGTGCGATGGTGGAAGACAAATAAGGATGCGGCAGAGCAAGGGAAGGTGGTCGACGAACTGCAGGCGTTGGTCAAGGCCAATGCCCAGAACAGCGACGTGACCAGCGCGGTGCTGATTGCCCATCAGCGGGGGGCTGCCAATGACCAGATCAAGGGCAGGCTTGAGAAGATCATCCTGGAGGATTTGAAGAGCGAGGCTGCGAACGAGGTGGCGGAGGATATTCGGGCCGAGCAGAAGCTCAAGAGCCTCGTGGGCAAGGAACTGGTGATCGAGGGGACGAAGCTGGATGGCACGAAGTTCTCGACGGCCCAGTGGAAGGGCAAGGTGATCCTGGTGGATTTCTGGGCGTCATGGTTGCGGCAAAGCGTGCAGGAGCTGCCGCGGGTGAAGAAGGCGTATGCCGATTACCATGCCAAGGGGCTGGAGATTGTGGGCGTGTCGTGCGATCGGACAGCCCAGGAGTTGAGCAAGTTCCTGGCGGATAACGCGGATATGCCCTGGCCACAACTGTTTGACGCGGAGAACCCCGGCTACCATCGCGTCGCCAAGCAGTGCGGCGTGACGGCG
>JBLNDH010000622.1:0-11507 GCA_050261455.1 Bacillota bacterium | reverse complement strand
CGGTAATCAACACCTTTGAGGATGTCATTTGGCTCGTTCCAGGCCCGGTCGGAACCGGAGCCACCGATCACGGTGTCCTTATCACGGCCGGTAGACGCATTATGGAACTGATCATCTCCCGCGCCACCATCCAACCGATCGTCGCCGAGGCCACCCAACAGGATATCGTTGCCCGCCCCGCCGCGAAGGACATCGTTCCCGGCGCCGCCATCCAGCCGATTGTTTCCAGAATTGCCGGTAAGCACATCATCATATTTGCTGCCGATGATGCACTCGATGTCGCGTTGGACCCAATCCCGTTCGCGGCGTGCGCCATCGTTCCGCTGTCCGTCCAAGCTGACAGTCACCCCTTGAGCGTGATCGCTGTAGTCCACCGCATCGATGCCCCTGCCGCCATAAAACACATCGGCACCGCGGCCGCCCGTCAAGGTATCGTCGCCTACGCCGCCATACAGCGAGTCGTTTCCCTCGCCGCCGTTCAGCGAGTCGTTCCCGCCGCCGCCGCGGATTACGTCGTTGCCATCCCCGCCGTCGATGGAATCATTGCCCCAGCCTCCGGTGATGGTGTCATTTCCCTCGCCGCCACAGATAAGCTGCGGGAGTCCCGTACGCGACCCATAAAACGCTGCATCCATCGTCTGGACACTATCGATCGTGTCATGGCCGCCAAGGCCGTTGATCACGATCTGTCGAACACTGTCCGAAGAGAACTGCTGCTCAACCCCATTGATCCTGGCTATAACAACGCGTTCAATCTTCGCGTAGTGCTGGACAGCCCCATCGGGGGCAGTGACAGTTCCCTCTGTCGTGATAAGCCTAGCCTCAACATTAATGGTATCCGCCCCATCGGTGCCAGTGATAGTCAGCGTGCCATTCTCCAGCACCGCCGACGGCATTTGCCCTGCGTCGTCGTAGAGTCTGTTGTCGCCCTCGCCACCATCCAGAGAGTCATTGCCCTCACCGCCGCGGAGCGTATCGTCACCCGCATTGCCCAGCAGCGTATCCGCGCCGCTGCCACCAGTGATTTCATCGTTCCCCCCGCCGCCGCGGATTACGTCGTTGCCATCCCCGCCGTCGATGGAATCATTGCCCCGCCCACCGGTAATGGTGTCATTTCCATCGCCGCCATAGATAAGCTGCGGGAGTCCCGTGCGCGACCCATTAAACGCTACATCCATCGTCTGGACACTATCGATGGTGTCATCGCCGCCAAGGCCGTTGATCACGATTCGCTGAACATCGTCGTAAGAAAACCGCTGCTCAACCCCGTTGACCTTGGCGATCAAAACATGCTCAAGCCTAATCCCCACCCAGTGCACGAGAATCGTACCAGGATCCGTGGATGTACCCGTTATCGTGGCGAACCTCTCCTCAACAACGATGCTATCCGCCTCATCGGTGCCAGTGATGGTCAGCGTGCCATTCTCCAACACCGCCGACAACAGTTGACGTGCTTCAAGTTGCTCAAACATGTTGTTTCTCCCTTTCAAGAGCCCCGATTACACCCCGAGGCGAGTACCCACACTATGCCCGACAAAACACCCTTAGCAAAATATAGACGACGCAAATGAGCAGCCGTTGCATACGACCGGGCAATATTATGGCTAAATTAGGAGGGTCGAACGCGGACTGGCCGGGTTCGAAATGGCTATCGGCCTTCACCCAGGATCGGCAGTTGCACTTTTTCGCTGCGATCCTGGCCATCGTCCAAGCCCGGGGCGGTGCCGATGAACTGCTGATCGATCTTCTTCACGTTGCGGAGCGGGGCGTTTTCCAGCGGCCGAAGGTCGGGGGAATCAGGGCCATCATGCCGGCGAAGAACGTGGTAATACTGATCGCGCTGGGCGGGAATCCACCCGGCGTCACGAATGAGCCTGCAGATCTCCCGCTCGTTGAGCTTGTAGGTGGTGCCGGCGGCACTGACGACATTCTCCTCCATCATCACCGAGCCCATATCATTGGCGCCGAAGTACAGCGCCAGCTGGCCGATCTTTGGCCCCATCGTCACCCAACTGCTCTGCAGCGAGGGGATGTTGTCCAAGTACAGGCGAGCAATCGCCAGCATGCGCAGGTACTCTTCGGCCCCGGCCATGCGAACCACGCGGCCCCGCAGGATGTCTTCATTGGTCGAGTCATCAAACGGGCCATGGATTTCCGGATTCCATTCTTTGGCGCGACCCAACGGCGTGTTGTCACGCTGGAAGGGCCAGTGGATGAAGGCGGTGTAAGAGCCAAAGTGCTGAGTGCTGGGTGCTGAGTGCGGAGGGTCGAAAGGTGATTTGGCAAAGACGCCAGGCCAACGTGCCTGGATTCCCTCAATCCCTCCCTTCGTGCCTTCGTGCCTTCGTGCCTCCGTGCCTTTCAGGGCCAACGCATAATCCTGCATGTCGCGCAACGCCGCCAGGTGCTCGATGCGATCACGGACGAACTCGATGTGACCGATGAGCATCGTGGCCGAGGTGCTCATGCCTTCCTCGTGGGCCACACGCATCACGCGGAGCCAGTCGTCGCCGGTGCATTTGCCCAGGCCAATACGCCGGCGGACGCGGGACCCCAAGATCTCCCCGCCGCCGCCGGGGATGGTATCCAGACCGGCGGCGCGAAACCGGCGGAGGATCTGGCGCACGTCCATTCTGAAGAAGCGTTCGAATTCAACGAATTCGGGTGGCGAGAAGGCATGGATATGGACGGTCGGGAACGTGGCCTTGATGTACCGCAACAGGTCTTCGTAGTACTCGATGGGCAGGGCCTCGTTCATGCCGCCCTGCATAAGAATCTGCGTGCCATCGATGCTGAGTAGTTCGCGTATCTTCTGGCCGATCTGCTCGTTGGCCAGGGTGTAGGCGTCGGCATCGTCGCGATCCCGGCGGAAGGCGCAGAAGGTGCAGCGGGCGGTGCAGACGTTGGTGTAGTTGATGTTCCGGTCGATGACGTAGGTGCGGTAGTCCTCCGGATGCAGGCGTTGAGCGACGGCATGGGCCCAGGTGCCCAGATCGTGCAGCGACGCCACCCGATGAAGCTCCAGGGCCTGTTCGTCACTGAGTCGGGCCTTGCCTTCTACCACCGCATCGATATCAAACGACAGCCTGCTCATGGTAATCGCTTAAGTTTAGGGAGCTTGGATAAGCACGGGAAGCACCAGAACCCAAGAGAGTACTTCTTTCATACGATTTGAAACCCACCTGACGGATCATGCTTGTGGATTTCGTGAAAAAATGAGTGGAAGGAAGCCTGGGCAGATGCGACAATGCGGCCACGTTCGTCGTGGGTAGTCCATGCACAGCGAGAGTTTACAACCAAGGCTGAGCACCGTCGTCCTCGACTATTCGCAGGGCGCGTTACGCCGAGTGGGACCAAGTCGATGGCTGCGGCTGTTCTGGTCGCATCGGGCTCGGCTGGAGCTGGCCCAAACGGCATCCTGCACCCAGGGGTTGCTGGTCCTGGCGGCCATCTCGCTGATCGCAGGCCTTCTGAGCACAACGCACCTTTGCATCCACTCCCTGATCGTCCACGCGATGGATCCCCACTGCTCGCTACGGGTTCTCAGGAATGAATTCTCGGCGCATTGGCTGGCGGTCATCGGCACTTCGCTGATCGTCGCCCCGCTGTGCTTTGCAGTGCTGGCGGGACTGTTGCTGCTGCTATCGCGGGTATGGACGGGGCTCATGCGGCCAGGAGAACGATGGTCGCAGACGTTTCCGGTGTTGTCGGTAGGTTGCGTGCCGTTGCTCTGGTTTTTTGTGCTCCTTCAGCTGGAAAGCGTGGCGCCGTTCGCGGCTCGGGCAGGGGTGTGGGGCGGGGCGTGGAACCCCGTAACCAATCTCGTGCGTTTCATCTCGCTGATGATCGGGATGATTCTGCTGGCAATGTGGATCGTCGATGGAATGCGGATGTATTACACGTTGCGCAGGCGGGAGAGAAGATCCGAGGCCAGCCTGATGCATCGCGCGTGATCGCTGCAAGCAAACGGGCCGGGGCTCTTCAAACACACAAGTCAATTATCTCGAAAGCTTTGTCGATCAGTAACGATATGAGTACCACACTCGGCGTGTTCATCCGGCAGGGATTGTCTATCGGCAGGATTATGGGACTGGTCGCGGCGACGGCATTGGCGGGGTGTGGAAAAGAGAAGAGCGAACCCGTACGAGCCAAAGAACAGCCCCCAACGCAGGCGTCAGTTGCGGCGGCGGAGAAACCCAGTGAAGCCAAGGAGGGAGTTGGGGTTTTCCGTGGGCGGGTGACGCGGGAAGATGGCAAGCCCATTAGCACGCCAGGAGCCAAGGTCTCGGTGGAAATCACCGGCATCGGCAGCAAGAGCGGCGAGCGCGTGCGGTATTCGCCGAAGGTGAAAGAGGACGGATCGTTCGAAATTCGCGTGACCGACGGGACCTACCACCGGCCCATCGGAACCGTGCAGGTGACCTACAACGGCAAGCAGTACCAGATGGAACTGGCCCGCGATCCGGATGAGCCGGAGGATCGAGAATCGAAGGATGGGATTGTTCAGAACTTCATCTGGAAGATGACGGGCCCAAACCGCGAGGCGGCGGATCCGAAAAACCATACCCATTGGCACGGGGGAACGGTGTCGCTGCTATTCAAGTTGTACCGGCACGATTTGGGCGAAAAGATGCCCGCAGCGCCGACCGGAACCAAGGTGGTGACGACGCTCACACCCAAGGGCCCGCTGATCGATGGCTCGGAGGGAAAGGTCCTCACGATCGAACGGATCTACAATCGAGAATCGGACAGCCTGGATAATCCAAACCTGAATGGCATTCCATTGGGTGTGTATACGGTTTCGATTCAGGAAGTTTGGCCGGATGGAACCCGGCGGACGATCGAGCAGCGGCTGAAATCGGGGAAATACGCGGCTTCGCATGAGATCGCCTTCGAGCCGGATCGGTTGGGAAAGCCACAGATTGCGTATGTGGAAGCGGTGCCGGTGAAGAAGTAGTAGTTTGGACGAGGAAGGGCCTGGATTGATGGCATGAGGGGGGCTTCAACATTTGAAACCACCGGCTGTCTTCTATACAAGAAGAGCTGTGAGCTCGTGTCAGCTCAGAGCTTAAGGTCTTCATGTACTAGAAAGGGCACTATGAAAGTCCATTCAGCCTTCGCAGCGATGTGCGCGGCGGTGTTGTTCGCACGGGCGGCCAGCGCGGTTCCGGCAGAGCCGGAGTTTTACGGGGATCCACCCGATGATCACCATCCGTGGGCGGTGCATGATCCGCATCGGCCACAGCCGAAGCTGGTGACGCCGGGAACCTTCAGCCAGCCGGATCAGCCGGGCAAGGCGCCGTCGGACGCGGTCATCCTGTTCGATGGCACGGACCTCTCCAAGTGGGAAGCGGACAAGGAAGGCTCGCAGCCGAGCAAGTGGGTTGTGAAGGACGGGGCCATGGAGTGCACGCCGGGCTCGGGGTACATCCGGACGAAGGAGAAGTTCGGCGATGTGCAGTTGCACGTGGAATGGGCAGCGCCGAAGAAAGTTCAAGGGAGCAGCCAGGGGCGCGGCAACAGCGGCATCTTCCTCCTGGGCATGTGCGAAATCCAGGTCTTGGATAACTATAACAACCCGACGTATGCGGATGGGTTTGCTGGATCGTTCTACGGCATCATGCCGCCGCAGGCGAATGTGGTGCGCGCGCCGGGAGAATTCCAGGTGGTCGATATCGTCTTCCGCCGCCCGATCTACAAGGACGGCAAGGCGGTTGATCCGGGCTACGTCACGGTGTTCCTGAATGGCGTGCTGACGCAGGATCACACGATGCTGGAAGGCCCCGGCGGGCACATGGGGCGCAGCAAGATCGGCCCAATGCCGGAGACCGGCCCGCTCAAGCTGCAGGACCATGGCAACCCGGTGCGTTTCCGGAACATCTGGATTCGCCCCCTGCCGCCGCGCATCGCGGAAGGCAGCACCGATGGGTATCTCTCGACCGAAGCCACGATGGCCAAGCGCAAGGAGATCGCCGCGGAGATCCGCGAGGATGCGGCGAAGCACCAGAACGCCAACAATCCGCTGCCGGAGATGCTCCGGCTGGCCGAGTCGCTGAAGTACGAGAAGGAAGACGCGACCTTCCAGAAGGTGGAAGAGATGGCCGGCAAGTACGCCGCCAGCATCAAACAGCTCCAGGGCGAGAAGCTGGAAGCCAAGAAGGACGAAGTGAAGCGCGTGAACAACGCCTTCCAGTACCTGGCCCGCTTCAAGATCATCCCGGCCAACTTCGGGCCGAAGGTGGAATTGGAGACGATCGTGAAGGCTCAGGGTTGGGATAAGCGGTAACGCAGCCTTCAGTGTGAATGAGAGAAGAACCGGCGTCGGCAAGGGCCGACGCCGGTTTTGTTTTAGTTCAGATTCGTATTTCTGCTGAATGGGTGCCACTGGCAGCTTGCTGCCAGTGTTGGTTTTCCGAAGGAGAACACTGGCGGGAAAGCCGCCAGCTTACCGGGGTTTGCGGCAGAGGGCCAATGCCGCTCAGGCGGTCCTGAGGCAGCCGCATTGAGGATCGCGGGCGAACTGGATTGAAGACAGAACCGCCAAGAGCGCCAAGGCACGCCAAGATCGCGAAGCATTCATCTTGCCTTGGCGATCTTTGCGTCCTTTTGCGACCTTGGCGGTTCTCTCTCTGCTGTTGAGTCTCAAAGAGGTTCAGGCGATTCGACGCGCGTCGAAGCGCACTCTACGATTGCCGCAATTGGCACGTTTACGATATTTACTCTTCCTCCCGCACGGAAAACTCCAGTTTCCATTGTTGCGGCGAGACGTCGCTGACGCACCACAATTCGAACACGCCGAGCTCGGTGATGCGGGATTTGAAATGCACCGGGACGTAGTTGTCCTCGGCCCCCTCTGCGGCAGGCAGATTGGCTTGAATGGGGTCGGTTTCAACCAGTTCGGTTTCCTGCCAGAAGTCGAGCATGTCGCCGGGGCGGTCGTGTTTGCGGGTGGCGGAACTGAGGAAGGCGAAGTTGGTGGGCTCGCCAACAACCAAGCCAATGGGCTCACTGGGAACGTCGATCTCGGTGCCCTCTTCCATGCCGAAGGGGACGACGCACAGGGCCCGCAGGGGCCGCGGAGCACCGGGAATGGCCAAACCGGCCGTTTCAATGCCGACATAGTAGGATCGCGGGGCACCGCCACGAATGCGGACGCCTTTGCCACGTTTGGCGGCGCCGTAATACGCGGCGCCGCGGGCCACGGCGAAATCGAGATCATGCCGGCCCTCCAGCAGCTTGGGGGGCTGCTTGGGGAACCACTGGCTCATCACATCGATCAGCCGCTGTCGCAAGGCGGGCGCTTTGAAAACGCCGCCGTTGAAAAGAATGTCCGTGGGTCGGGCAGCGTCGCCATCCGGGGCGTTGGCCGTCAGGAACGCCGCCAAGTGCCGGGTGATGGCGGTGTCGGTTTCGAAAGGCAAGCCAATCTCGCGGAAGCCCGAAGCCCGGCGTTTTGCGGGCTTGTCCGTCAGTTCACAGGCGGGCAAAAAGCCTTCCAGCAGCACCTTCGAAATCGCATCGCGATCCAGATCGACGGAAACGGTGCCGCCAATGAGCTTGGTGCCCCGGCCAAGAATCGTGACGGGATGCTTCTGCGGCGGGTTCTCGCCCAAGAGCGATTCTTTGGCCAGGCGACAGGAATGCCAAAGGGCAACAGATTGCCAAGGGTTCAGATCGTGCCCCTTCTCGGCAAAGGCGGTGCGTGCAAAATGGGCCAACGTCAGGTCCATGTTGTCGCCGCCGACCAGCGTGTGATTGCCCACCGCAATGCGGCGGAGCATCAGCTCGCCATGCTCCTCAGCCACGCCGATGAGAGTGAAGTCGGTCGTGCCGCCGCCGACGTCGCAGACCAAAAGCGTGTCCCCGACCTTGAGCTGCTTGCGCCAGTTGTCGCCCATGTCGGAAAGCCAGGCGTACAAAGCCGCCTGCGGCTCTTCCAGAAGAATGAATTGCTCGGGGAAGCCAGCCTTCAGGGCGGCCTCACGCGTCAGATCCCGGGCGCTCGGATCGAACGACGCCGGCACGGTCAAAACGACCTCCTGCTCGGCGAAGGGCGCATCGGGAAACGCAGCTTCCCAAGCCGCGATCAGATGCTTCAAATAGCGGGTGGAGGCTTCGACCGGCGAAACCTTCTTCACCTCCGGCGGTGCACCCCAGGGCAGAATCGGCTGCCGCCGGTCTACCTTCGGATACGCCAGCCAGGACTTGGCGGCCACGACGGTCCGCGTGGGGGTATCGGCGGCCTGCTTGTGGGCCATCGCCCCCACGGCATAGTCCGCCTCATGCGACCAGGGTAAATCAAGCGACCCGGCGGACGCTTCTGCTTCCGTCCCCAGGTACAGGAACGAGGGTAGCATATCGTGAGGCTCAACCGTGCTCGGCGCTACCAACTGCGGAATCGGCAGCACTTTCACTTGGCTCAGCTCTTCCCCCAATGCTGTGTACGCCAGCACGCTATTGGTCGTTCCAAGATCAATTCCAATGGCAAACTTCGCGGGCATCCGCGCAACTCCTTCAGGGTCTTTTAAGCAGAAGTGGTTCTCATAACCTGCCGTAGAATCCGGGTCATCGCTTCGCTCCGAACCCGGCGTGGAGGTTGGGAAACCACTCCTTTGTCAATGATTCGGATTATATGGCTACGGGATCTCGACTTCCGCCGGTGCAACGACACGGGCGGAGTCTTCGCTACCGGTCCACACCGGCAGCTCGACTTTTGAAGCTTCCCAGCCACCATGGCGGAGGATACCGCGATAGGGGCCAGGCCCAGCTACATTGCCGGTTAATCGTACCTTGGCCGCATCAAAGCCCGCCGGCACATCAATACTCGTCCCTTCGGGGTCATTTCGCACCGGCTGCAGGCTAAATATCCGTTCCAAGGCGGCGGCACAGTCCCGGTGGACATCGCGGACGGCAGCCCCGATCTGGGCATCGTTATAGGCCGACAGGTCTTCTTTGAGAAAATCGATCAGCCGGCCTTCTCGCTGAAGCACGGCCAGCAGATTCAGAGCATCGCTTCGGAGCGGTTTGGGGGCTCTGGGGGCCATGGGAGGCAAAGCCGGAGGTGTGGGCGGAGTGGGCAAAGCCTTGCCTTGGGCCAATTGCCGAATCGATTCGGCAAACGACCGATCTCCCAAAATCTTGAAGAAGGATTTGAAAGCTAACCCAATGCGAGCCATGTATTTACCTCACATTACTTCCGCAACCAACATCACGCCCAATTCCGGATATACTTCAGCCACGTTGCCTGCCGCCTTTTTCTGTCATTTTTCACCGGCCGTGTCGTCTATTAGACGGAAAGGCAACATATCACGATGTGATGTCCCTCACCATGGGTGCGCCGTGGGGACGCCTCTGGGCATGTGCCGATAGGAAGTGCGAGATGAGAGCCGATAGGCATGCAGCAATACGCAAAGCGGCGGGGATCATCGCTGAGCAGTTGGAACAGCGATGCCTGCTGAGCGTCTCGCTGCAGAGCGGGGAATGGACGATTGTGGGGGATCAAGCCCGCGCGAACCAGATCATCGTCGAACCGGCCCGGACGGATGTCAACAAACTTCAGGCGTGGGTCAATGGGCAGATCGCCAGCCAAGTAAGCAAGACGCAAGTACGCAGCATTGCGATCTATGGTGGCGACGGCAACGACGCAATCACCATCGCTCTGGATAACTCAAAACTGCCTACGCGACTGTCGGGCGGGGCGGGGAATGATACCCTCACCGGCGGGGCTGGCGATGACTACATTGCAGGCGGCGACGACGACGATTTCATCTTTGGCGGATTGGGGAATGATTCGCTGTTCGGCGGCTGGGGAAATGACACGATGGATGGCGGCGGCGGCGATGACGCCTTGGTGGGCGGAAAGGGTTCGGAACTCCTGATTGGCGGACCTGGAGACGATGCCCTCTACGGGCAGACTGGCCGCGATACGCTCGTGGGCGGATTGGGCAAGGACACGCTGGATGCCGGCGACGCGAACGATCAACTGGACGGCGGGTATGACGAAGACTGGGCCGATGGGGGCGAGGGCGACGATATGCTCTGGGGCGGCGAGGGACGCGATTCGCTGCTCAGCGGAGGCGGCCAGGATATCATCTATTACGAGAGGATGATCGATCGCATTCAGACAGATGCGGACGACATCCGTCTGGCCGAGCAGCGGGTCAATGAACTCAAGCCGCTGGACGATTCGGAGGCCCTGAAACAGTGGTTGATTGAGCAGAGCGTGCAACGGTGGGAATGGGCCTTTGGTCATACAGCCTATTACCAGCCCATAGACCTCAATGGGCCAATCGGCGATGTGACAAACAGTAACCCTGGAAGCACCAACCCGCCTACGGCCGAAGATCCCGACGCTTCCGACACCCATGTACAGGAACCGGGGGCGGACCAGGCGGACATCGTCAAGACAGATGGAAATTACCTGTACATCCTCACCCAGGGCGAGCTGGTAATCATGGATGCCTGGCCAGCAGACCAGACGCACATCATCTCCAGTACGCCGATCGACGGCTATGGCCGCGGGATCTATCTGCAGGGCGATACCGTAACGGTGATATCGGATGTGTATAGTCACGCCGACCCGCGCATGGATGGCGGTACAGAGCAGCCCGTGGCATCCGATCAGCTCGTGTACCCCTGGTGGTACAACGGCAAGCTGCAGACAAAGGTAACGGTATTGGATGTGGGGGACCGCGAGCAACCCAGGACGACGGAGGAAACGGAACTGGATGGGCAGTTGTCCGAGTCGCAAATGGTTGACGGGCGGCTGTACCTCGTGATCAACAACTCATTGGATTTCATCGAGCCGATGTGGCTGGCCAAGGGTGCGCCGGAGGACGTGGACCTGAGGAACGTGGAGGACCCCAGCACGATCCAGTGGGTGTATGAGAGCGAGGAATCGTATCGGGCACGATTGGAGGCCATGCCGCTGGAGCAGATCCTGCCGGGCTACAGCACAACCATGGTCGACGCCGACGGCCAGATCGCTCAGGTCACGGGCGATCTGGCCGAGGCCACCAACCTGGAGGCCACCAACCTGTACGTGCCCGACGATACCACCGACGCGTATCGGTGGAACATGTTCTCGGTTGTGCTGATGAACCTGGAGGACAGCCAGCCGGGACCGACGACGAGCACGTCGGTGGTCGGGGTGAGCGGCGAGGTCTACGCATCCACGGACAACCTCTATGTGACATCGCAGCGGTACGCGGTGCCCATGGGTTCCTGGCAAGGTGAGCTGAAGACCGACATCTACCAGTTCGCCTTGGGGGAAGACCAGGTGAGCCTGGCGGCGATGGGCGACGTGCCGGGATGGGTGGTCAATTCGTTCGCGATGGATGAGGCGCAAGGCTACTTCCGCATCGCCACGACCAGTTCGACTTCGGATGGGACAGCCAACAACGTCTTCATCATGAAGACGGAGGATGAAAGCCTGACAACCGTGGGTGAGTTGACGGGCTTGGCACTGTCTGAGCGGGTATACGCAGCCCGGTTCGACGGGGATCGTG
>JBLNDH010000621.1:0-8853 GCA_050261455.1 Bacillota bacterium | reverse complement strand
TCCCACCCTGACCCACCCACTCTCCTACTCAGCCATTTGTCCTTCGCCGCTCATCCTCTCTTCTCTGCGAGTTGCCTCATCCTGCCAACCGCCGCAAAGGACCCGGCACAAACCTCTAATCTCGGTCGCCGTGATCGCTGTAGATATCGTCATCCCCTTTTCCGCCATTCAGGACATCTCCACCGCGGTGATCGTGTGCATCGAGGATGTCGTCGCCATCTCCGCCCAGCAGCGTATCGTACCCCTGGAAATCCTCGATCTCATCATCGTCCAGGCCACCGTCCAAGTAATCATCGCCAAAGCCACCGCTCAGATAGTCATCGTCATCGCCGCCGTACAGATCGTCGTCGCCATCGTCCCCGTAGAGGTCGTCCTCCCCCCCGTCGCCCGAGAGGGTGTCGTTGTCATCGCCGCCCCCCAGCGTATCCTCATCATCTCCCCCGGCCATCAGATCCTCGCCGCCGTCCCCTTCCATGTAGTCGTCGTCCTCGTCGCCGTACATGTCGTCGTTCCCGTCGCCGCCATACAGGTCGTCGTCACACCACCCTCCTCGGAGCGTGTCATCGTCGGCCTCGCCTTTGAGCAAATCCCACCCGTCGCCCCCCAGGATCGAATCGTTCCCTCCGCCACCATACAAGCAATCCTTCCCCGCATCCCCGGAGAGGGTCTCAGGACTATCCGAACCATAGATCGCATCATTGCCGTTTCCGCCGTACACGGACACCGGCATAGCGAACTCGCCATCAAGGATAATCCGGTCATTGCCATTGAGGCCCCGCACTCGCATCGCTCTGAGTCCGGCCTCATCGAAGCTGCTCGTGGTCCGATTGATCGTGACCACAATCGAGCCCAGCCCATCATTACTGATCGTGATGCGATCCGACGCTTGGGTTCCATCCACCAACAACTTGCCACGTGAAACCCACGCCGACAAAAGTTGCCGCGTCTCCAACGATTCAATCAAAGCCCCACTAGTCGGCTTCATGACTTTCTTCCCATTCGTGCGAGTGGATAACACAATTGCCTCCATCAAACCCGCACTTTAGACACACTCCACACCCAAACGTTAGAGCCCGCCCGTGCGCGATCCCCCATGCCGGTACTCCGCCAGCCGTCGATCGACTACCATTCCTCGTCTGCAAGTTGAGTCAGACCGCTCAACAGTGAGAATCTCCCGCAATGACCCGTCCATCCACTGTCCAAAGAGGCCCCCGATTGGATTCGCAACCCCGGGCGATTTAGGATTGGATAGGTCCCATGAAAGTCTCGGAACTCTTCTATTCCATCCAAGGCGAAGGCAAGCTCACGGGCGTGCCCTCGGTCTTTGTCCGGGCTAGCGGCTGTAACCTGCGCTGCACTTGGTGCGATACCCCGTATGCAAGCTGGCTAGCGGAAGGGACCGACCTGCCTGTTGATCAGATCGTTCACCAAGTTGCCCAGTATCCCACCACGCATGTCGTGATCACCGGCGGCGAGCCCTTGATCATGCCCGATATCCAACACCTTTGCCAAATCCTCAAGTCGGCCGGCTACCACTTGACCATCGAAACCGCCGCCACCCTCTACAAGCCCTTGCCCATCGACCTGGCAAGCCTCTCCCCCAAGTTGTCCAATTCAACACCTTGGAATCGCGAAGATGGGCGATTTGCACAAGCACACGAGAAGAACCGCCTGAACCAAGCGGCCATCCAACAATTCATCGATACCGCCCCCCAGTTTCAACTCAAGTTCGTAGTCGCCCACGAACAGGATCTGACCGAAATCCAGATCCTCCTGAAAGATCTGCATGGCTGGCAGCCAGCCGATGTCCTCCTCATGCCCGAAGGCACAACCGCCGACATCCTCGCCTCTCGGGCCCTTTGGATCGTCGAAGTCTGCAAACAAACGGGCTTCCGCTATTGCCCCCGCCTGCACGTCGACCTCTTCGGCAACCGCCGCGGAACCTAACCCCTCCGGCAACTAACAACCAACAACTGGCAACTCCCAACTACCACCCCCCCTCCCTTTCCCGCTACAATACGCCTTTTCAGGACGTTAAGTCAGCATGACTGTTAAGCTTGTCAAAACCTTTCATTTCGAAGCCGCCCACAATCTCCCGAAGTTTCCGGAAGGCCATAAGTGTCGGCGGCTGCATGGTCATTCGTACCGGTTTGATGTCGTTGTTGAAGGAACCGTCGCCCCCGAAAAGGGTTACTTGGTCGATTACGGCGATATTAAGAAAGCTGCGGACCCAATCGTTCAACGATTGGATCACTACTATTTAAACGAGATCGAGGGGCTTTCGAACCCAACCAGCGAAACCCTCGCCAAATGGCTCTGGGACCACCTCAAGCCCGCATTGCCCCTCCTCTCCGCGATCGTGGTTTACGAGACCTGCACCTCTTCGTGCGAGTATCGCGGCGGATGAACAACCGCCCAGGTCGGCCGCCTATAGGCGCTTTACCGGAGCACCGTCGTGGCCTCACCGAACGCGCTGTACATCTGGAATGACAAGGCCGGCACTGGACGAAATCGCTTCGTCTTGTTCCGGCGAACCTTTTCACTGCTGGGCCCTAAAACCGGGTACCTGAGTATCTTCGCCGACACCCGATATCGGCTCATCGTCAACGGCCACACGATCGGCCGTGGACCCGCCAGGTTCTTCGTCTCCCACCCCGAGTACGACCCGTACGACCTTACCCCCTACCTCCGCACCGGGCGAAACGTGATCGCGGTGCTGGTGAACAGTTACGGATGCGCGACATTCCACAGCCAACCGAGCATCGGCAGCTTGATCGTGTGGGGCCAGGCCCAGGATAAGACCGGGCGAACCGTGAAGTTCAACACCGATGATTCCTGGCGAACCATCGAATCGCCGGGGCATCGACCCGATACGCCTTGTCTTTCGTTTGCATTGAATCCAGCCGAGTTCCTCGATGCACAGGCCATGCCCGTCGGATGGGAACAGGCCGACTTCGATGATCGCGAATGGCCCTTCGCCACGCCCATCCGACGCCAGGATCATTGGGGCCCACTGCAGGCCCGATCGATTCCCCTGCTCGATGAACGAAAGATCCTCCCTCGCCGACGCCTCGGAACCTGGGCCGCCAGAACCGATCCCCAGGAGCAGATCTATTCGCTCATGGTCACCACCAGCACCGGCCGAAGCCTCCACACCCACGCGCGGGTGGCATTGTGGACGCACATCTTTTCGCCAAGGAGCCAGCAGATCACCTTCGGCGTCTGGCAGGGTCGATACTGGATCAACGGCCAGCCCGTCACCCCCGTTGAACGAAAAGACCTGCATCTGCGGCAAGACTTCCCGGCGACGTTGCACGAGGGTTGGAATACCTTCCTGGTCTACGCGACGATGGATTTCGACTGGTGGGATTTCTACCTCGCGCTGCCCCGGGCGGCGGAGTTGCAACTCAGTGCCGAGCGCCGCCTGGATTCAGCGCACACCTTTCTGATTGGCGGCCCGTGGGAGGATGAACTGGCCGAGGAAGCGGATCGCATGACTCTGCCCCTGGCTGCCTTGAGCGATCTATCCGATAAGCTCGGCGGTTGGAAACACTGGCCCAGGGAAAGCACCGCCAACACTCCCTGCCGTGAGCGGGCTTGGAAGCAATTTGAGAAACTGGACGAGCAGACAGACCTGCAGGTCCATGTGCCGGCATATGCCACGAAAGTGAGCCAGGACACCCTCTGTCTGCTCTACGATTTCGGCAATGAAGTCCTGGGCCGCCCCGTGATCGACTTCGAAGCCGCCGCCGGCACGGTAATAGACCTGACCTACAGCGAACGGCTCAAGCTCGATGGCTCATCGGATCTCCACGCCCGGCCTTCCATGGACATGGCCGAGCGATACCTCGCACGCGACGGCCGGCAGCAATGGCAAACCTTCCATCCCCGTGGATTCCGGTACCTGGAAGTGCTGATCCACGGCGATATGAACGCATTTCGCCTGCTCGAGGTCGCCCTCACACGCGCCATCTATCCGGCGGATTCCACCGCCACCTTTGAATGTTCCGATCCAACCCTCAACGAAATCTGGCAACTGGGCCGGCAAACCCTGCCGGCTTGCATGGAGGACGCCTACCTGAATTGTCCCGGCCGCGAACGCGCTTTGTATGTCGGCGATCTGCTGGTGCAGTCTCAGGTCAGTCGCTCGTGTCTGGGCGATACCAGGCTCTTCCGACGCTGCTTGGAGCTGCTACTGCTGGCCCAGGACGAGAAGGGGCTTATCCCCGCTGCGGCGCACGGCCTGGCTGCTGCCCAGCGTCCCGATTGCTCAGCACTGCTTCCCCAAGCCATGTGGCAATACTGGGCCTATACCGGTGATGCGACGCTCTTCAAAAACCACCTGCCTCGGCTGAAACGTTTGATGAAGGGATTGGAATCGCTGCGTGCGGAAGGAGCCGATCTCCTGGATGGATCCCACCTCCCTCCCTGTTTCGATTCAGGCTACATGGACAAGGCCGGCATCACCTGTACCTTGAACTGCTTGTGCCAGCGAGCCTTTTTCGACGCCGCCCGGATCATGCGCCTGATCGGGCAACCGGAATTGGGCCGAGTTTACTCGGATCGCGCCCAAAGTCTCTTGCAGACAATCCGCCGCGAATTCTGGGATGACCGGCGTGGCGTGTTCGTCGATCGCCAATGCGCCGATGGCGCCAAGCCCCAGCCTTCCGTCGCTGCCAATGCATTGGCAATTCTGTACGACATCGCCGACAAGGATCAATCCGCACAGGCCGTGTCATGGCTGATCGATGCCCTGCGCAACCACTTCCCCCACCCGGTCACGCCGTCCCTGGCGTTCTACGTCCTGGGAGCACTGTATCGGCAGGGCAAGGCCCTGGAGGCCGAGGAATTCATCCGCCAACACTGGGGCCCAATGCTCGATCACGGAGCCTGGACCTGCTGGGAGCATCTGCTTGATGAGGAACAGGCCAGTCGATGCCACGCCCGAAGTGCCTTTCCCACGCATTATCTCTCGACGCAGGTCCTGGGCATTACTTTCCCCGAGCCCGGCAATCTCCGACGGGTGCTGATCCGCCCCCAGCCCGGATCGCTCGCATGGGCCCGTGGAATCTATCCCCACCCCGATGGCCCAATCCGCGTTTCCTGGCAACGAACCGCCCATCAGATCGCACTCGACTACGAAGCTCCGCCGAGCATCGAAGTCCTGACTCAGCTACCGTACGCACAACCTGCAAACCATCCCAATGATTGGAAATCCCCCACGGACGCCCAGAGATAGCCCCCTCTCTTACGCCGCTCCCCTCAATTGGCAACTTCCTCCGCCCATTGCCCCACTGAATAGATCCTCCCAATACCGACAATGCTCGACTGCATCCAAGCCCAGGGATTCATCCCTGGGACCCTCCGTGTTACCCCTTTCGCTTTGGGTTGGACTCATTCAGGATGCCGGATTCGCTCCGGGCTCATCCGGCTTGGGCGGTTCCTGCTGCGAACTCGGCGGCGTCTGCGGCGGGGCTTGAGTTGGCCCCTGCGGCGGATTCGACTGCCCGCCAAGCCGGCGTTCGCGGAATCGCTGATGCGCCACGCTGATCGTTTCCAGCACGCGCGGCAATTGCGCTGCCGAAATAAACACTCGCGCAGCTACCGTCGAAGTCGGATAGAAGTTCGTGATGAAATCGAAGAAGAACTCCGACGGCGAATGCCCGACAAGGACCGCGTTGGAGTAGATCCCGCTGGCGATCTCGTCAGGCACCTTGAACTCATCGTAGATCTCTTGCAGGGTGGGTCGCCGATCCGAAGGCGGCCGAGGCAAGGCTGGGGGCGGGCCAAACCGCGATTCGTATTTGCTTAGGTTGTCGCGAACGGCATGAACAAACTGCTCCATGACCGTCGGAGTCAGGACAATACGTGAAACCACTTGGAATGGCCGGGTCAGGCCTTGCATGAAATCCAGCACGAATTCGTTGGGGCTGTCCAGGACGAGCACCCCGGTACTCATGACACCTCGGGAAACACGCTCCGGGACCCGGGCGCTGATGGGTTGATGCCGATATTCCTGGCTGAATGTACCGGGCTCATTCTTGGGTTGCCCCTGCGGGTCCTGCCCAGCGGGATTATTGCCGAGATTACTGTTGTCCGTGCTCATAGGGAGAAAGCCCAGCAAGGTAAAACAATTCGTACCAGCAGTTAGGCTAACGGGCCCTTGGATAATACGCAAGGGCGCTCATTTGTGCCGAAGCCACTGGATAACCCAGAGAATCACCGTGAGCAATACCGAAAGGACCAGGCTGGTAACAATCGGAAAGTAGAAGCGAACATGCTCGCCTTCATAGCGAATGTCGCCCGGCAAACCCCGGAATCCCATGCGCCCGAGGCCCCAAACGAGCAAGCCTGCGCCCAAAACGATCAGCCCGAGGATGACCAGGAACTTGCCGATGTCAATCATGGGGTGTCCTGTACGTTGAATCTCCTGAAACGGTCATTGTATTACCCACACCGCCCTTGCGCTGCTACAGCCGCAGAAGCTGCATTGACACCGTTGCTTGTGGTCGATCGCCAGATGGGTTGAAATGGGCAGTCAATTCATGAAGCAATCTGATTCACAACGACGGCGGCGCGTCTGCTTTGTCACCGGGACACGGGCGGAATTCGGCCTGATGCGGACCGCTTTGCAGGCAATCCAGCAGCACCCCCGGCTGAAGCTGCAGATCATCGTAACGGGAATGCATCTGGACCCGGCCCATGGCGATGGATTAGCAGCCGTGGCTCAAGATGGGTTCGATATCGATGCCGTAGTACCCTGGCCGGCAGGCTCGGGCAAAAACCCGACGCTCAACGCCGCGAACACCGGCATCGCCATGTCCAAACTCGCCATCGCCATGGAGCAGCTGAAAACAGACATCGCGCTGGTCGTGGGTGATCGCGTAGAAGCCTTCGCCGCCGCCGCCGCCGCGCATGTGTCTCGCCGGGTGGTGGCCCATGTCCATGGCGGAGATCGCGCCCTGGGCCAAACGGACGATTCTCTGCGTCATGCCATCACCAAACTGGCCCACATCCATTTCCCCGCAACCCAGCAAAGCGCCCGGCGGATCCAACGGCTGGGCGAAGATAGTTATCGGATCCACCGAATCGGTTCGCCCGGCAATGACCGCATTGCCCAAAACGCCGCAACCTGGAGCGAGGTGCGGACGACGTTTCCGGATCTGCCTCCCCGCCAATACGCATTGCTCCTCCTCCATCCCATCGAGCCCGACGCGAAACGCGAGCAGCAGCGGGCCAGGATCGTGCTCGATGCCGTGCGAAAAATCGGCTTCCCCCGCATTATGTTGATCTACCCCAACAACGATCCAGGCTCGGCCGGGATCATCCGCTGTTGGGAACAACACGCCAAAGGACAGGAATACATCGTCCGGCGTGACGTCCCCCGTCGATTGTTCCTCGGATTACTGCGCGAAACCGCCGTGCTGGTGGGAAACAGCTCCAGCGGAATAATCGAAGCCGCCAGCTTTGGGACACCCGTCGTGGATATCGGACCCAGGCAGGCCGGTCGCGAGCGAAGCCGGAATGTCGTCCATTGCGAATACCGCAGCACTGAAATTCAGCGGCAACTTCTGCAAATCTGGCAGGATGGACACCCCAAACGCTGCCGGTGCGCCAATGTCTACGGCGGCAACGGCGCGGGACGGCAGCTGGCCGATATTCTCGCTCGGCTCGACGTCAATTCGAAGTTCCTGACCAAGTTGATTCGCTATTGATATTAAGTGCCAACCCGATCGATGCGATAAGAGGGGCAGAGGCAATCGGTTGTATCGGCCAGCCGACTTGGGTCGGCGGCTAGCCTGTTGCCGGAATCGTTGTCGGGTGACGCTATGACGCTAGCAGCTCCTCCAGATCCTCAGGCCACTGTGCTACAGGTCATCAAGAAGGTCGGCCACATCGCGACATTGCCGGAAGTGACCTCTCGCATCATCGGGTTGGTCGAGGACCCCAAGAGCAGCGCCGGCGAACTCCACAGGATCGTTGCGCACGATCCTGCGCTGGTGACCCGAATCCTCAAGGTGGTCAACAGCGCCTTCTATGGGCTCCCCGGCCAGATCGCGTCCGTCGAACGGGCCATCGTACTGCTGGGATTGAATGCGGTTAAGAACATCGCCATTGCCGCCAGCCTCGGGCAGTTGTTCCGGGGCGTGAAGCTGTGCGAAGGCTTCACCGCCAAGGATCTCTGGACCCATTGCATCGGCGTGGGTGTCGTAGCACGCGAGTTGGCCCGGCAAATGAGGCTGCCCCTGGCCGACGAAGCATTCCTGGCAGGCATGATCCACGACGTGGGTTTGCTTGTATCCCTGCAGGTCTTCCCGGACCGCCTGCCCGATGTATGCCAAAAGGCCAAGGAAGGACCCGCGTCCTTCTGTGAGGTCGAAGACCAACTTATCTCGATGGATCACCAGCAGCTGGGCGCAACGCTGTGCGAGCAGTGGAAGTTCCCGCGATCCTGCCAGCTCGTGGCCGGCTTCCATCATCGTCCCACCGCTCTGGCCTTGAACAACCGACTCCTGGTCACCCTCATCTACGTGGCCGACACAATCTGCTGCACCGAAAACCACGGCTTCAATCTCACCGCATTGAACCAGAAGCTCGAAGACGCGGATCTAGGTGCCATCGGGCTGGAACCCGGAGTTGTCCAGGCAGTAAGAACCAATGCCGCCGCACTGATTGACGGCGCTTCGTCGATCATCGCCTGAATGAGTCCTCCCGAATGCGAGAGGTGCTCCTGGACCACCGGGTTGCCCGCAACCCGCGCACCACTCACTTCCACCTTCTTCGCTTTGACTCATCTACAGAATGTACCCCAGTCACCCGCTTCGCGGTGGCCCGAAGGGCCCAGTCGTCCCT
>JBLNDH010000620.1:0-6197 GCA_050261455.1 Bacillota bacterium | reverse complement strand
CTTATCGTTGACGATCTGGGCTTTGACGGCGATATCCAGGCTGGTATTGATTTTCTTAACAACGTCGTCGAGCGTGAACGCGCCGGAGGTATCGATCACCGCCGATCTTCCGGACCGATCGGTGATGCGGAAGCTTCCCGAGCGGACGCCTTTGCCTCCATTGAGCTGCGAGAGGAGGGCCTGCGAATAGACTTCGCCGCCGCCTAGTTCGACGGTGACGGTTCCGGCGCCGACCTTGGCGGAAGTGCTTGCCAGTCCGTTGGTTACGCTCTGTTGAGCCGTGACCATGCGTGCGACTTGGAACTGGAACGATCCCGCCGCCGCTCCAGCTGCGGCAGTCGCACTAATCACATCCTCATTGCTGCTTTTGGCGGTGGCCTGTTGGAAGGTGGTAGTTTTCTTGAGGGTGGTGGCGGAGAGCTTCAGCGCGGTCAGTCGGGTTGTCAGATCGGTATAGGCCAGTTTCTGCTGATTGGTCTGGTCCAGGCGGGTTTTGAGTCGGTCCTTGGGTTGGGCTTCGATCGACATCAACTGATCGATGATGTCCTTGGAATTGATTCCGCTGACCAGCCCGATGCCTGTTGTTATGCGTCCCATAGGGTCCTCAGCACTCCAGCACCCTTGTCGCCACGCTCCGCTTTAAGGGTTCATCGGCCAGAACGGTGACGCGGTGCACGTTTAGAGAGCACTGTTTAGTTATCGGAACTTCGGGCGTGCGGACGTGAGTTCGATTCAATCCAACTGGTTACGGGCGTGTGAGATGAATCAGGGCGGCGAGAGACAGCATGGCACAGTGGCTGCCGAGAGGGCGGCAAGATGTGCGGCAGAACCATGCGGAGTACTTCAACATTCTGTGATAAACGCGAGTGGGTTCAAGCTTCGCAATTCTAACGAAATGCCGATGCCGGGGTGCAGAATGCGTGGCAAGGTATCGCGTTTGCGAAACGGTGGCCCCACAACTAGCCGAGAGGGGATTGGCCGAGCGGCCACCGGTTCTGCGCCGCGTGTTGCGGCGGGGGTAGCTCGTCACGTCTCATTTCGGGGAAGGCGCAGGAGACATCACAATGATTGCATTACTTCGCGACGCGATATGCGGCGAGAAGACGGGACAACAGCGTGTTTTGATCGAGGGATTGGAAGACCGACAACTCCTGTCGGCTTCGGTTATTCTGCCGCAGTCTGGAGTGGACGTGGCGGGCCATAAGTCGGCCCTTACCGCGTTGAGACGAGCCGGCAGTGGAGGATCGAGTGGTGGCAGCAGCATCTCGAGCGGAGGCGGTAGCAGTTCTAGTGGGGGTAGCAGCTCGAGCGGCGGCAGCAGTAGCGGAAGCAGTTCCAGCGGGGGGACCAGTGGGACCTCAGGGGGAACGAGCGGGACGTCGGGGGGTACCTCGGGGGGTACCAGTGGCACAACGGGCGGCACAACTGGCACTAGTGGAGGCACAACTGGGACTACGGGGGCTACCACGACAACCGAGGCCTCGCAGCTCGTGGGGACATACCGGGGGAGAGTCACGGTTACGAATGGGTTTGATGACGCGTTGCTGGCCACTGGTGCTACGGTCACGCGGCGTGCTGCGCTGACTATCACCAGCGATACGGGTGGGCTGCTGACGGGGAATATGCGCATCCGCCAGATCACGACGTCGGCGAACGGCACGGCGGGGGATCTCGGCGATGTGACGACGCGCTATAGCGTTACCGGTACGGTGGTCAATGGACAGGCTGTGCTGGTCTTTGGACCACCGGCGACCGCTACGACAACTGGAACCA
The DNA here is from genome assembly GCA_050261455.1 of Bacillota bacterium. Classification (GTDB taxonomy): domain Bacteria; phylum Planctomycetota; class Phycisphaerae; order Tepidisphaerales; family Tepidisphaeraceae; genus JAPLNB01. The sequence goes on along the minus strand of JBLNDH010000620.1, from coordinate 4,424 downwards.
CGAGTACCACCAGCGGGACCAGCGGTGGCACAAGTGGTGGCACAAGTGGTGGCACAAGTGGTGGCACAAGTGGGACCAGTGGCGGGTCTGGTGGTTCCAGTAGTTCGAGTGGTGGTTCGAGCGGGTCCAGCAGTGGATCAAGTGGATCGGGTAGCTCTAGCGGCAGTAGTGGAAGCCGTCTAGCCGCGTTACGACGTGCCGGCAGCAGCTCCGGTGGCTCTAGTGGCGGCAGCTCCAGCAGCGGCGGTGGGAGTGGGACGAGTGGTGGCACGAGTGGGACAAGTGGCACAAGTGGTGCGACGACTGGCACCACGACCAGCACTGCGATGGCGGGTACCACCTCAGGGGATATCATTGCCACCGTCTCTGGAACGGGCAGGGTGATCTCCGGTACCTTCGCACAGAGTTTTGGTGTTAACAGCAACCTGGAAGGTGACATTCGCTTGGTGCGGCGTACGACGACTACCGGGACTACTGGGACCAGTAGCGGAACCAGTAGCGGTGGCGGCAGTGGCAGCTCCAGCGGGGGCACCAGCTCCGGTGGCGGCAGTTCCAGTGGCGGCAGCAACGGTGGATCGTCATCCAGCAGCGGCAGTCGCCTTGCCAGTCTGTTTAACAGTAGCGGGCCGATTTTCGCATGAGGCACGCGATACCGGGAATGCTACGTTGCCTGTTCAGTGGCTTTGACTACTGACTTCCGCGTTGTCCGCGTCGGATCAGGCGTCTGAAGTACTGGGTGCTCAGTGCTGGGTGAGGACAGAACTCGGCGCTGAGCACTCAGCCTTGCCTGGAGTGGCTGCATTTCCTTGGGTGCGAAGATCAGTGTCGGGCCGGGCCGGTTGGAAGGAGAGGGCTTGGCGTGAAATACCCGCCTCCTGCGGGCGGCCCGAAACGGGCGAGGAGGGGCGATGAACCCTTAATGGGGGTCGCCGGTGCCGTGCGAGCCATGGGCATCGTGTGCGGTGGATCCTGGGGGCTCGTCGTGGGAATGGGTTGTGGGCATCTGTTGGGGCATGTTGGCCCGCACGATGAGGCCGACGGGGATGGCGGCGAGGAACAGAGCGGCGATGGCAGCGATCATGGGGCGGACCCAGGTGGCATCGCCGGTGATAAGCGGGTGGGGGTCTGGCTGGATAGCTTGTGCGGCGTGTTCGGTCGGGGAGGTTGCCGCGTGGTGGTCTGCTGCCCCGATGGCCAGGCCCACCGTCACCAGGTTGACCATCATTGCTGCCATAAGCCACTTTGCGATCTGCATGGATGAATCCTCAAAACTAACGTGTCATCTGCAAGCCCGGCAGGACTCTCTGGACCACATCGGGGTCGAGCGATTTCACGGTCCAATTGGCGTCCTTGAGCTTATCGAGGGAATAGCTGGTTGCCACACCGAGGGTAGGGAATCCGACCTGCCGGGCTGCTCGAATCGGCTCGGGGGCATCTTCGACCAGAAGGCATTCCTTCGGTTTCAGCGTCTTTTTGAGCTTATCGGAGAGCTGCTTGAGGGTCAGGAGGTAGCCTTGCGGGTCGGGCTTGCCAATCGTCACATCCTCGGCCGATACGATCACTGTGAAGCAATCGCGAAGGGCGACACCTTCGAGCATCAGCTCGATTTCGTCGCGAAGGGCGCCGGAGCAGATGGCCAGGGGATAATTTCGCCACAGGGCCCGCACGAAGGGTTCCACGCCGGGCAGGGCCTGGTATTTGCGACTGTGGATCTGCCGGAGCATGACCTCTTTCTTCAGAGTCATCACTCGGAGGAAAGTCTTCGGGTCCAGCACGCGTTTGTTCTTTTCGAAGATCTTCTGGAATGCCCCGCGGTCATCGAAGCCCAGCAGTTCCTGATAGTACTCGGCTTCGGTCAGCGAAATGCCCTCTGCCTTGAGTACATCCTGAAAGGCATAGAGGTGCAGGGGTTCGCTGTTTACGATGACTCCATCAAAGTCGAAGATGATTGCCCTAGGCCAAAGGTTCATGAAATCGAGACGTTAGCGTTCCGGTGAATTGATCGCAAGGGTGGGCGAATTGATTGGCTATATAGCGGAATGCGTTCCATTGTGAGAAAAAAGCCCACGGACGGTTGCCCGTGGGCTTTAGTCTGAGAAGGTTCGTGGTCCTTTGCCCATCGCCTTTCGTAAAGAGCCCCAGTATGGGGCAACTCGCAGAGGACCTGGGGCAATTGGACCTTTGTGGGTCGTCGCCAGCGGTTACCATTTGCGGCCGGTGAGCTTTTCGTAGGCTTCGATGTAGCGTTTGCGGGTGCCGGCGACGACGTCGTCGGGAAGGGTGGGAGCTGGGGGAGTCTTGTCCCAAGGTTGGGCTTCGAGGTAGTTACGCACAAACTGCTTGTCGAAGCTGGGTTGATCCTTGCCGGGGGCATACTGGTCGGCCGGCCAGAAGCGGCTGCTGTCGGGGGTGAGGACCTCGTCGACGAGGATAATGCGGCCGTCGGGGAGCTGGCCGAATTCGAACTTGGTATCGGCGATGATCACCCCGCGGGTGGCGGCATAGTCGGCGGCGGCGGTGTAGAGCTGGAGCGTGTGGTCACGCAGGACCTGGGCCACCTTGGCGCCGACGCGCCTGACCATTTCATCGAAGTCGATGTTGATATCGTGGCCGGTTTCCTCCTTGGTGGAAGGGGTGAAGATGGCCTGGGGGAGCTTATCGCACTGGCGAAGGCCCGCCGGGAGCTTGATGCCGCAGACGGTCTGGGATTTCTGGTATTCTTTCCATCCCGAGCCGGCCAGATAGCCGCGTGCGACGCACTCGATCGGGACGACCTTGGCCTTTTTCACCAGCATTGACCGGCCGCGCAGCTGATCGGCGTAGGACCGGACCTGGGCGGGGTACTTGGCGACATCGCTGGCGAGCAGGTGATTTTCGAACTGGCTGCCGAACTTCTCGAACCAGAAGAGGCTCAGCGCCGTGAGGAGCTTGCCCTTTTCCGGGATTCCGTTGGGCATCACCACGTCGTAGGCGCTGATGCGGTCGGTGGCCACGATCAACAGCGAATCGCCGAGGTCATAAACGTCGCGGACTTTGCCTCGCCGCACGGGCAGGGGCAAGGTGCTTTGCATAAGGGCCGTGTTCATGGCGCGACATAATACCGAGCGGGACGGCCAATGGTAGGGGGCAAAGATTTGAGCGCGGCGTATACTCTGTTAAGATCGGACAGTGGGCGGCGAGCTGATCAGGCTGCCGACCGGAATTGGAACCAAGCTTATGCCCGTGAGATTTGAGATTTATCGCCAGGGAAAACGGGTGGACGATTTTCGTCCGGTGGCTGCGTATGTGGTTGGGCCCGAAAGCGTCCCGATCACTGGAGAGATCAGCCTCAGCGAAGGTTGTCTGGTGGTTGGGCGATCGGATGAGATTCCGGTGGGTGTTTCGTTGTTGTGGGATGCGGGAAGCGTTGGCGCCTACCATCTGGAGACGGCGCGTCTGCAACCCCGCCAGCGGCCTTATGTTCTCAACGTTGAACTGGCTCGTCTTCGGCTGATGAAAATCATGCAGAAGATGGAGGATTGGAGCCTGTTCGACTTTCCTCGCGGAGAGCGGTTTCTGCAGCGGTTCAAGGAACTACAGAACGCATTTGCCGAGGCCCTGGTTAAGCTCGATCAGCCGGCGGTCGCATCGCAGATCGCCGACGACGTGCTGGCGCAGGCGATCGCGTTCTCCGATGAACTGACGATGTTCCATACCGAGATGCTGATCGGTCGGCGTCGTCAGACGAACACGTTCGTAAAGCACATTTTCGGCTGCCGAGTCGATTGCACGGTACAGAACCAGAAGTATCGCGAGGTGTTGACGAACACGTTTGATTACACGGTGTTGCCGATGCCGTGGAAGCTGTTGCAGCCGCAGGAGGGGACATTTGACACGACCGTGATCGACAGCTGGGCGGAGACCTTGAGCAAGAAGCGATTGCCGCTGATTGCCGGGCCCCTGGTCAATCTGGATGAGAGCGATCTGCCGGACTGGATGTTCATCTGGGAGAATGATTTCGACACGGTGCGTGAGCTGTGCTATGAGCACGTGCAGCGGCTGGTGCAGCGGTATCGCAAGGTGGTGAGCCTGTGGAATGTGGCGAGCGGGCTATGCACAAATAACGCCTTCACACTGAGCTTTGAGCAGATGATCGAGCTGACTCGGCTGCTGGTGGCGCAAGTGAAGAATATCCTGCCTACCGCTCGGACACTGGTGACGATTTCGCAGCCGTTTGGTGAGTATCACGGGCAGAATCCCAGCAGCATTTCGCCGGTGCTGTATGCGGAGATGGTGGCGCAGGCGGGGATCAACTTCGACGGGTTTGCGTTGGAGTTGGAGATGGGAGTGCCGCTGCCGGGGATGTTCATGCGTGACCTGTTTCAGCTTAGCTGCCTGCTGGACAAGTTCTCTGCGTTGGGCCGGCCGGTGTTCGTCACCGCCTG
>JBLNDH010000619.1:0-3908 GCA_050261455.1 Bacillota bacterium | reverse complement strand
AGATGGGCCATGTCAGCTTCCGCATTGGGGACCACTGGAACATCAAATACGCCGGTCAGATCGGCTATGTGGTTGAGGAAGCGTTTCGGGGCCACCGCTATGCGGAGCGAAGCAGCCGCCTACTCCTGCCCTTCGTGCGTCGGCATGGCTTGGAGGAAATCTGGATCACCTGCGGCCCGGATAATCTCGCCAGTCGTCGCACACTGGAAGGGCTCGGAGCGGAACTGGTGGAGATCGTGGATGTGCCGCCGGAGTATCCAATGCCCGAAGGTGCGATCCGGCAGAAATGCCGCTACCGGCTGAGACTGGCATGAACGTGGTGACCACCGTTCTGTTGGGCGATGCGTGGCGGAAACAACCGAGGACTCGTTATGATTCGTTGTGCCAGTCACGGGAGTGATTGGCGGAGTGGTCCACGTCCTGTAATGGCCTGGAATTCCGATGGAAACGACCAGCACATTTCAGCTCAGGCTGCGGCCCGTTGATGATATCCAACCCTGGGGCGAACCCCCGCATCTGCACTACTATGGCTTGACAGATGGCTGCTACTGGATGCGGGTTGGCAAGGACGAGTTGTTTCGGTACACGCCAGAGGTGTTGGCCTGTTGGAAGTCGGAGGCCCGTGAACAAGGACTGCACTTCGACACGTTTGGCGAGCCATACGATGCCTACCAAGTGAAGCGGCTGGATGAGGATTTGGACAACGTGCTTCCGTATGCTCTGGAACCCGTGCCGCCGGAGGTCGCCGTGCATGTTGATGCCGTGGATACGTGGCGGCGAACGGTCCGGGCCGGCTCGGTGCCGGAAGAGGTGATTCGAGCTTTGGCTGCCAAGGAAGGGCGTGAGCTCAGTGCAGCCGAAGAGGTTTTCTATGCGGCTACGGAGTGGTGGGGAAAAGGGTGATCAGGGAGTGTCGTATAATCGAAAGCTACACTTCAGTACCCGACGGCCAGGAGGCAGCGGCGTCCGCCGACGCCCGAGCTTGGGGGCCGCACGCGTGCCTCAGCTCTATGCGGCCGAGCCCTTGGAGCAGCGACTGCTCTTGGCGGTGCTGTACGTGGATCTAAACGCCCCCGGATCCCTCCACGACGGCCGTTCCTGGGATTCCGCCTATGCGGACCTTCAGCCTGCATTGATCAATGCCAGAGCTGGCGACCAGATCCGCATCGCCGCTGGCACCTACAAGCCCACGGCCGACGCCGATCGGACCAAGTCCTTCCAACTCAAGAGTGGCGTGTCCCTCTACGGCGGCTATGCCGGCCACAACGCTGCCAACCCTGATCAGCGCGACCTCCGGCTTTTCCCCACCATCCTTTCTGGCGAGATCGGCGATCCGGGGACAACCGCAGACAACAGCTACCACGTGGTAGTCGCCAAGGGGGTGGATGCCACGGCCATCCTCGACGGCGTGAGCATCCTCGCCGGGAACGCCAATGGCGTCCTGGGAAGCCCGGATAGCTGCGGCGGGGGGATGTACAACTTCTACGCCTCTCCCACGATCAACAACTGCAGTTTCAGCGGGAGCTCGGCCGACTTTAATGGCGGCGGCATGTACAACGATTCCTCCTTGCCCATCCTCATCAACTGCAGTTTTAGCGAGAACTCAGTCGGTTACTCCGGTAGTGGAGTGTGCAACAACTACTCCTCCCCTGCATTCATCGAGTGCAGCTTCAGCAGAAACTTGGCCAGAAGAAACGGCAGTGGGATGTTCAACACCTCTTCCGATCCCACCCTCACGAACTGCACGTTCAATGCGAACTCCGCCAGCGGGGGCGGCGGGATGTTCAATGTCCGCTCTGAGCCCATTCTGACCGACTGCCGCTTTAGCGGGAATTCGGCCACGGCCGGCGGCGGGATGTACAATGAGGCTTCCTCCTCTCCCACCCTCACCAACTGCAGTTTCAGCGGGAATCTAGCCAATGTCGATGGTGGCGGCATGTACAACGATTTCTCCCACCCCACACTCACCAACTGCACGTTCAGCGGGAACGTGGCCGTCCGGGGCGGCGCGATGCACAATTACTTCTGCGCCTCTCCTAGGCTCATCAACTCGATCCTCTGGGGAAACACCCTCCAGCAGATCGTCAACATGGACCTTGGTACGCCCGCCATCACTTACAGCCTCGTGGAAGGTGGCTGGGAGGGCGTCGGCAACCTCAACGCCGACCCCCAGTTCGTTCGCAACCCCAGCCCCGGCCCTGACGGCCAATGGGCCACCGCCGATGACGACTATGGCGACTTGCGTCTGCGCTCCACCTCCCCGGCCCTCAACGTCGGCAGCAACGCCGCCGTCCCCCCCAGCATCACCACCGACCTGGACGGCAATCCCCGCATCGTCTTCGGCACGGTGGATCTGGGTGCCTACGAGGCCGGTGTCCCCAACCATTCGCCCGTGGCCTCGGATCTTTCGGTTAGTCTGGACGAGGACGCCTCTGCAAGCGTCAGTCTTTGCGCCAGTGATGCCGACGGCAACAGCCTCACCTACAAGTTGCTCAGCGGACCGACACACGGCACGCTGATTGGGACGGCGCCCAACCTGGTCTACACGCCGGATGCGAACTACAACGGCTCTGACACTTTCACCTACCTCGCCAATGACGGGACGGTGGACTCACTTTCGGCGACGGTGAGCATCACCGTTAAGGTGGTCAATGATGCACCCAGCTTCACCAAGGGAGCGGATCAGAGCGCTCAGGCCGGCGCCGGAACCCAAACGGTCGTGGGCTGGGCGGCGAACCGCAGCGTGGGTCCCGCCAACGAATCGGGCCAGACGTTCACATTCCTTGCCCTCACCGACAACGATGGCCTGTTTGCGGTCAAACCGGCCATCAATCCAAGCGGAACGTTGACGTATACGCCTGCGGCCAGTGTCTCCGGGACGGCGATCGTAACCGTGCAATTGAAGGACAGCGGTGGTACGGCCAATGGTGGACAGGACACCTCTGCCGCTCAAACATTCTCAATCACCATCACCCCGAGCAACACCCCACCCGTGCTGGCAGCGATCCCCGACCAGAGCATCGACGAGGGCATGGTGCTGAGCTTCAGGGCCGTCGCAACCGACAGCGATCTGCCGGCCCAGACGCTCTCCTTCAGCCTGGATGGCGGTGCGCCGGCGGGAGCCAGCATTGATCCGGTTACCGGCGTGTTTACCTGGGCGCCTGCCTTGTACCAGGCCGGCCAGTACACCTTCCGCGTCTGCGTGAGCGACAACGGCACCCCGAGTCTCAGTGTTACGCAGCCGGTGACCATTATCGTCAAAGATGTGATTGTGCCCCAGTTGCAGGTGACGAACGTCACTGCTACTCCGAGTGGCTTCGACCTCCAATTCAACGTGCCGATTGACCTGAGCAAGCTGAACCTGTACGACGGCGTGCAGAACAAGGGCCGGGCGGCCGACCTGGCGGTGACGGACGCCGCCGGCAAGCCGGTGAGCGGCACTGCGGTCTGGGAAGCGGCGACCAACACCCTCCACTTCGTCAAGAGCGGTGGCCTCCTGGCAGTTGGCACCTACACCGTCACCCTCTTCAGCCGAGCCGATGGCTTTGTGGGCCTGGACGGCGACAAGGACGGCAACGCTGGCGGCAACGCTGGCGGCAACTTCACCGCGACGGTGCCGGTGGCCGCGGGCACGGGTCCGATCGTGAGCCTGGCGGATATCGCTCGCGGGCCCAAGCAGAGCTTCAACCTGCCGGTGAAGGTGGACAATGCTGCGGGCGTGCTGAGAATCTACACCGAGTTGGTGTTCGATCCGACGCTCCTGAGCGTCAGCGACATCGCCCTGGCGGCGGGCCTGCCGGCGGATTGGACGGCGGTGGCGAACCTGAAGGCCCCCGGCCGGATGGCGATCACCGCCTACGGCACCACCGCCCTGAGCGTGGGGGCCAAGGACCTGCTGCTGGTCAAGG
>JBLNDH010000618.1:0-4731 GCA_050261455.1 Bacillota bacterium | reverse complement strand
CCACCTCAAATGCCGCATCCACACCTCGGAACAAGCCGGCGAGCCCTTGATTAAGCAGATTGTAGCGATTTCACCTGGCGCGGTCGAAGGGAAATCAACCACCGCGGCAATTCCTTGCCGCGGTGGTACTAATTCAAGCCCATGGCAATTTCGGCGACCCTGCCAGGCCGTCCACCTCTGATCAACCCATGGGTGTACGTCCCGCCAGTTGAGCCGCGTCGTCCTCGGCCCGAGTCCTCTACGGAATCACCTTATTCAGCGGATAGGTGATAATCCCAGTCGCACCCGCCCGCTTCAGCCGGGGAATCAGCTCCCGCTCCTGCTTCTCTTCCAGAATCACTTCCACCGCCACCCACGCCTCATCCGCCAGGCGACTCACCGTCGGGCTCTTCTCGGCCGGCAAAAAGCCGACGACCTCCGACAGCTTGTTTTCCGGCACGTTCATCTTCAGCCCGATCTTCGCCCGCGCGTCGATCGCCCCCTTGAGGAGCATGGCCATATTTTCCATCTTCTCCCGCTTCCAGGGGATCGCCCAGGCTTCTTTGCTGGCGATGAAACGCGTCGTGCTCTTCAGCAGCGTATCCACAATGCGAAGATTGTTGGCCCGCAGGGATGAGCCCGTCTCGGTGCAGTCCACAATGCCGTGCAGCAGCCGCGCCTTGATCTCCGTTGTGCCCCAGGAGAATTCGACTTTGACGTTGACGCCCTTGCTCTGGAAATACCGCCGCGTCGTGTTCACCAGCTCCGTTGCGATCACGCCGCCTTCCAGATCCTCCACCTTGTGGATCGAGCTCTCCTCGGGCACCGCCAGCACCCACTTGATGGGATTCAGGCTGGCGCGTGAGTACTCCAGCTCACAGATCTCCACGACGTCCTTTTCGTTGCCGTTCTCCACGACCCAGTCGTAACCGGTCAGGCCGCAGTCGATGATCCCACTCACCACGTACCGGCTGATCTCCTGCGCCCGGAACAGGACGGCAGAAATCTTCTCGTCATCCACGCGCGGAAAGACACTGCGATCCGCAATGCTCACCCGGTAACCAGCTCGTCCAAACAGCTCGACCGTCGAACTCTGCAGACTTCCACTGGGCAATCCCAATCGCAACGTTGAAGCGGGCAATCGTCCATTCATGAGTCAACCTTAAAAGAAAATCCCTCCGCGGCCAAGGCGCCAACCGGACCTTTGCCGCGCCAAACAACCGGGCTTATCAAAAGATTCAGGCTTTGGGCTTTTTCCGCTTGGCCGCCTCGGAGTAGACGTCGCGGCGCACCAGCGAGAAGAACTCGTGGCATTCCTCGGCCTTGAGGTGCTGCTCCAGGAATCGCTGAGCATCTTCCAGCGAGGTCTTCTCGTCGAAGATTCCCTCCGCTCGCAGATAGGTCAGCATCTCCTCATCCAGCGGCACAGCCGGACCCTCAAACCCATACAGCATCACATACGCCTCGACGAAGGGATGCATCCCGGGCAGGTCGCGCAGGAACTGACGGGCATCCTTCTTGTTGACCGTCTTGAGCCGGTCGAGGCTCAGCGTGTGTTCTTTCTCGAAAATCGCGTTCAGGCAGCTGGTGATCATCTCCACCCGCTGCTCAATGGCCGGATACTTCGACCCGAGCAGTTCCTGAACCTCCAGCTCCGTCGCCACGCGCAGCTCGTTGAGGTTGACGAACTCGCGATCAATCAGACGCATGGCCTCGTCGGCTCGCGCATCACTGACGTCGTACGACATCGCGCCACGCACCAGCGCATGAAGGGGATCCAGCTTCTGCAAGGCCGGGGGCTTGCCATCCTTCAACAAGGATTTGTAGAGGGTTCGGAGTGTTTCGGCGTACTTCGTGGCGTTTTTCATCGGTTTCTATCTCTTCTCTGGCGTCCGATCGTCAGACTCCCCTACTCTTCCGGCTTCTCCTCCGGATCCTGCTCGCTGCCCGGGGCCTTTTCACCCGGAACGTTTTCGCCTGCCGGCGACTGCCCGGCTGCAGCGCGCTTGCGATCCAGCTCGGCCTGTTCCTCCGAGACCTTCTGCAGCAGCGTCATCAGCTCCAGTTCCTTCTTCAGGTTTTCGTCGATGTAGAACTGCAGATACGGCACCTGCCGGATCGTCAACGCTTTCGTCAGGTGCGTACGCATCAGCCCCGCCGAATGCCGCAACGCATTCAGCGCCGCCGTCTGCTGCCCCGGCGTGCCCATGATGGTCACATACACCTTGGCAATGGACAGATCGTCCAGCACTTCCACGCGTGTAATGCTCGGGAAGCCGCGCAGCCGCGGATCGCTCAAATCCCGCTGGATCACCATCGCCAGTTCCTGGCGAATCACACTTGCTAGTCGTTCGGTACGACGAGACATAAACCTCGCCCCTACAATAATTCAATCTGATAGTCCGTCAGATCCAAAGTCGGCACAGCCCGCACAAAATCAACGATCTTGCTGAGGGCTCCCTCCACGTATCGGCTGTCATTGCTGACCATCGCCACCGCCACAACCGCCCGGCGGTGCTCATCCAGCGCCGCCACCTCAGCAATCGAGACGTTGTAGCCGTGCGAAATCCGATCCTTCACGCTCTTGACCACTCGCCGCTTGTCCTTCAGCGACATCGCATCGCCGATCGACAGCTCGAGCTGCAACACGCCAATCACCATTCGGATACAGGCGGCCAACTGACCGCTCTGGCGAAGAAAGTGAATGGGGGCGAACCATGGGTTCGCCCCCGTTGTTCAACACACTTTACAGGGTCCGGCGAATGGTCTCGCGCACGTAGGCCTCGATCCGATCGCCGATCTTGATGTCGTCGTATCCGGCAATCTTCAACCCGCACTCGAAGCCGGCCTTCACTTCCTTCACGTCGTCCTTCTGCCGCTTCAGCGATTCCAGCGACAGGTCGTTCACCACGACCACGCCGTTGCGGATCAGGCGGATCTTGCTGCCACGCTGAATGTGCCCGTCGGTGACCATGCACCCGGCAATATTGCCCACGCGGCTGACCTTGAAGATCTGGCGGATCTCCGCGTGGCCGTGCAGCTTCTCGCGGATCTCCGGCTCCAGCATGCCCGACAAGGCCTTCTTCAGATCGTCGAAGATCTCGTAAATCACGCGATACAGGCGGATTTCCACGCCCCGCTGCTCGGCCAGCTGCCTGGCCGCTTCATCCGGCACCACGTGGAACCCGATGATCACCGTGTTGCTGTTCTCGTCGCGGGTGGCGGCGGCCAGCTCCACATCGCTCTCCGTGATCTCACCGACCGCGGCGTGGATCACCTGAACCTTCACCTCGTCGGTGTTGTACTCCGTCACCGTCTTGGACAGCGTTTCGATCGAGCCCTGCACGTCGGCCTTGATGATCAGGTTGATCGTCTTGATCTCATCGGCCTTCATCGTGGCCAGCAGATTCCCGACCGTGACCTTGTTCTGGTTCGCCAGTTGCGACTGCCGGATCCGGTTCTGCCGATCCTCGGCCACCGTCCGGGCACGGTCCAGATCTTCCACCACGACGAACTTGTCGCCCGCGTTGGGCAAGTCATTCAGACCACTGATGATTACCGGCGTAGCGGGCCCCGCCGACTCGATCATCTCGCTGCGATCGTTCAACAGGCTGCGGATACGCCCATAGCTGCCGCCCGACAGACCGATGTCGCCGACCTTCAACGTGCCGTTCTGCACGAGCACCGTCGCCACCGGCCCGAGGCCGTCGTCCATTCGCGACTCGATCACCATGCCCCGCGCCGGTGCCGTCGGATCCGCCTTCAGTTCAAGCAGATCCGCCTGGTAGTACAGAATATCGATCAGTTCCGGAATGCCCTTCCCGGTGACGGCGCTGGTGCGGACCACTTCGGTATCACCGCCCCACTCGACCGGGTTGAGCCCTTCCTTGGCCAGTTGTCCCAGAACCATGTCCGGGTTCGCATCCGGCCGATCAATCTTATTGAGCGCCACCACGATCGGCACCTTGGCCGCCCGTGCGTGGTTGATCGACTCGATGGTCTGTGGCTGAACGCCTTCCGCCGCCGACACCACCAGCACGACCACGTCGGTCATGTTCGCCCCGCGGGCTCGCATGCTGGTGAAGGCCTGGTGGCCCGGCGTGTCGATGAACGTCACGCGCTTTCCATTCAGCTCGACAGTCCACGCCGCCACGTGCTGCGTGATGCCGCCCGCTTCGCCCGCCGCAACATTCGTCTTGCGGATCTTGTCCAGCAAGCTGGTCTTGCCGTGATCGACGTGACCGAGAATGGTCACCACCGGCGGCCGCGGCACCAGATTCTCCGGCTTGACCTCGCGGGAAGTCAGGTCCTTCTCCAATTGTTCCTCCAACGACAACTCGGCCTGGATCGACAGCTCAACGCCATAATCCAGCGCCAGCGCCGCCGCGGTATCGGCGTCCAAAGCCTGGTTGATGTTGGCCATCACGCCCTGCCGCATCAACTTCATCATGAGCTCATTGCTCTTGACGCCCAATGCCGCCGACAAATTTCGGATCGTCACCGGCTCGGTAACCTTGACCGCCCCGCCCTTCTGAAGCGGGGACTTGGCCGGGGTATGCGTGCCACGGCCGGCCTTCTTCTTCAGGTCACTATCGAACCCGGCGCGATAGCTGCTGGCTGCCGCCAGCCGATCGCGCCGCTCGATCAGATCCGCTTCCGTGTATTCCTTGAGTTTCTCCATCGCCTCGCCACGTCGCCCATCCGGGCCACGCCGACGCGACGAGAGGGTTCGGCCGCCTCCCTTGCCGCCCT
>JBLNDH010000617.1:0-5885 GCA_050261455.1 Bacillota bacterium | reverse complement strand
CCTGTTCCGATAGTTCATCGCGTGCCGCGGGCGCATCGGCGTTTTCCGTCGTCCGTGGCCTGACTCCGATCTGCATGCCGAGCCAGCGCCAGTGGAGCCAGCGCCTTCGCCGATGGGTTCGGCAGCGGTTGATCGTGATGGAGGTGAGCCAAGTTTCCAGGCTGCTCTGGGCGCGAAATTGTTTGCGCTGTTTCCAGACGGCCAGGAACACCTCCTGCACGACATCCTCGGCTTCCGCGTTCCAGCCGAGCAGACGGTACGTTAGCCGCGTGATCCGGTCCTGATGGAGGGCGACGATCTGGTCAAACGCCGAGGGGTCGCCCTGCGCAAGCCGCGCCAGCAGCTGTTGCTCGTTCAGAGCCTGATCCGGTTCGTCTTGCACAGCCGGTATTTGCGGCATGACCGTCCCATTAGTCTCGCGTGATCGCTTAACCTTACAGGATTTCGCGCCCGATTGCCTGATTTAGTGGACAGAGGGGTTTAAAGCGGGTTCCGGAAAGTGTCGAAGAGTCTTGGAGATGAACCCATCGGTTGGTTTCAGTCTGCGCTTGCATCGTCGGGGTTTCGCGGCGGTCTACACGGTGATCTTGTTGATTGCCTTGTGTGGGATTGTCTCGCTGGCGGTGGATATGGGGCGGGCACAGTTGGCGAAGACGGAACTGCAGACGGCGGCGGATGCGGCGGTGCGGGCGGCGGCGGGGGGATTCGACGGCGGCGCGGCGCAAGCGAGATTGGATGCGGCGGAAGTGGCGGCGGCCAACCGATGCAATGGAAGGCCGGTGCTTCTGGAGCCGGCGGCGGACGTCGAATTCGGCACATGGGATCCGGAGACGAAAACATTTACCGCCGTGAGCGGATTTGAGGAGGATTCGGCCAATGCGATTCGGGTGACAACCCGGCGGATTGCATCGCGGGGAACGGCGATTCCGCTGGTGTTTGCGCCCGTGGTGGGGGTGAAGAGCTGCGATGTTCAGGCGTCGGCGATTGCAATGATGAGCACTGGGGGCCCGGCCAGTCCGGCGTTTGGCGGGATCGAGGGGATTGAGCTGAAGAATAATGTCGTTGTGGCCAGATATCGTTCGAGCAATGGTCCGCCGGGCGAGGGGAATCTCTGGAACAAGGGTTCGCTTGGATCCAATGGCGAGATCGATTTGAACAACAATGCGACGCTCAAGGGAAGTGCCATTCTTGGGCCTGGTGGGAGCCTCTCGTTGGGCCAGAATGCGACGACAACGGGAGGCAGCCAACGGCTTGCGTCGGCGCTGGATTATCCGCCGGTGGATGCGGGGAGTGCGGTGGCTGTGAACGACAACGGACGGATTGGGAAGACGAGCAAGCGGCGATCGCCGCTGAGTGGGAAGGACTTTACGCTGGACAAAGAGTCGATCCTCATTGGGCCGGGCACTTATTATTTCACTTCGATGAATGTGGGGGTGAATTCGATTCTTGTTTTCACGGGGCCGGTGACGATCTACGTGGCGGGGCCGATTGTGGTGGATAAGGCGGAGATTTTCACGGCGGGGGACAATCCAGATAATCTGAGAATTCGTCAGATCGGAAGCGGGGGCATCAGCCTGTCGAACACCGTGTCGTTGACGGCGGACATCTACGCACCGCAGAGCACGCTAACGATGGAAAACAACGTGACGATTGCGGGGGCGGCTATTTGCAGGAGGATTGTGGGGGACAACGGTATCATGCTGTACTATGACGAGCAGTTGAAAACGAGCAGTGGTGGCGGCGGGGGGGCGCGGCAGATCAGCCTGGTCAATTGAATTGGCTGTTGGGTCGGTGTAGCGAGCAGGCGGTAGATTGTCGTCGTGGGGGATGGGATTCCTCACGGCAGCGCCGTGGGCGTTAACAGAGCGCATAACAAGATGCCCGTATTATGGTGGAGCGAAGGCTCGCCACACTGAATCGAGCGTTGCTGTAGCTACAGTTCCGTCAGGTCATTAACGACGACATCGGGGCGAAGATGCGGGGGGAGCTTGGGGAGGTCGTCGCGGCGGGTGATGCCGGTTAAGAGAAGAATCGTGCTCATGTGGAACTGCTTGGCGCCGGCGATGTCGGATTCGGGGTTGTCGCCGATCAGGACGCAGCGGGCCGGGTCCACGCCGAGCTTGCGGCAGAGGGTGAGAAAGAAGGCTTTTTCGGGCTTGCCGCAGAAGGTGGGGTTGACGTTGGCGGCATAGGCGAGCATGGCGCAGAGGGCGCCGGTGCCCAGTTCCAGGCCCCGGGGGCTGGGGAAGACGCGGTCGGCGCAGATGCCGACCAGTTCGGCGCCGTTGCGCAGGAGCAGCAAGGCGGCGCGTTGGCGATCCTCGGTGGCGTAGACGCTGGAGGGGGCACCGGCGATGACGGCGTGGCAGGGCTCGTGAACGCTGGTGACCCAATCGACCTTGCCATCGAGCAGTTCCTGAAGGCCACTGGTGGCAAGGTTGAAGATGCGCGGGCGGGGGGGATATTTCTCAAGGACGTAGGTGGCGACGGCTTCGGTGGCGGGGTAGATGCGATCGGGATCGATCTGGATGCCCATGCGCTGGAGTCGCTGGCTGATCTGGCGGGGGCTGGCGGTGCTGTTGGAGAGGCAGGCGAAGGTGCGGTGCTCCTGATGCAGGCGGGCGATGAGCTGCACGGCGCCGGGGAGGACATGGTCCTCGTGGTACAGGGTGCCGTCGAGGTCCAGCAGGACGGCGGCGAATTGGGAGAAGTCCATCAACATAGGGGGGATGAGTGTAGTGCGGAGGCGGAGGTTGTCCAGTTTGGGAATGGCGCGGGGACGAAAGGGCGAATGGAGGAGGGCACGCGGCGGTGGCATGGATTGTGCGGGCGGGGAAGCTTATGAGCAGAGCCAAGGGATGTCCGGTTCGCGAGCGGCTGCATGTCAGCTTGAGGGCGGTTTTGGCGATACGGGCGGGGGGATGGGGGATTGTGGTGATGGCGGGGTATGCTCAGGGGGAATGGTGAATGATGAACGATGAATGATGAACGATGAATGATGAATGGCGGGCAAGGGGGCGAGGAGGGAAAAGCAATAGCGGGTTTGCTGAGACTGTTCCAGCGGGTGATTGCTAAGCTGGGGGATGCAGGTATACTGCGATGTGGCTTCCAGCAACATCGGCGCCAAAGGAATGGGTGGGGGAAGTGCGAGATGGTTGTCGTGTCAAAGCGGTGTGGGTTTACGTTGGTGGAACTGCTGGTGGTGGTTGCCATCATTGCTATTCTGGAGGCGGTTTTGTTGCCGGTGCTTGGGCGGGCCCGGGAAGCGGGCAATCGCGTGGTCTGTGCCAACAATCTTTCTGTCCTTGCCCGGACCATCTTCCTTTATGCGCAGGACAACCGGGGGTTTCTTCCTTCCTATGCGGTTGTGGGAGACGATCGGTATGGGTGGATCAACTGGGCACCCGAGGGCGATGTCAAGAACAGTGTGATTGCTCCGTACCTCAAGGAGGCCTTGCCGCGATTGCTGGTGTGTCCTTCGGATGACATCAAGACGCATCGGGTCTGTCAGTTCAGGAACCTGGTCTATCCCTATAGCTATAGCATGCATGGTAATGCCAGCCACTATAACCTCAAACATCTGCGCAATTTGTCTGATAAGGTGTTGCTGGTCGAAGAGAGCGTTGACACGCTCGGTTTCGGGAAATTTCCAGGGATCCCGGTCTGGGTAAACCCCCAAGCCAACAATTTCCTCTCAGATCGGCACTGCCGACAAGACCGGAATTCCTGCCACGCCGGGAGAGGAAATGTGGCGTATCTGGACGGTCATTACGAGTACGTCGATCGCATTGAGTTCTGCATGCACCATGGGCGAGATAATCATTGGTGGAGGTGAGGCCCTTGATGGTGGGGAAAAAAGAACCCAGGGAGCAAGCTCCCTGGGTGTTTGAGATCGCGGTAGGGGGGCGTTTTACATGCCGGGGACGTGGGTGGGCCAGTTGGTGATGGGGGGGAGTTCGGTGGTCTTGTTGTGTTTCAGGTCGTAGAGGACCCAACTGGGGTTGGTGGGGATGTTGGCTTGCTTGGTTTTGTACTTTTGCCACCAGCCGATGTGGAAGTGGTGGGCACGCCAGGGGGAGACGGGGGGGCGGAAGAGGTAGTACCTGACGTTGCGGGTGGCGGCCCATTCTCGCATTTCCGTGGAGATGGAGAGGTCCTCGGTGAAGTAGCGTTTGGGGACGCTGCGGATGAGGCGGTTGGTGAGCAGGTGCATGGAGCGGAGGCCTTGGCCGTTTTTGCGGGTGCGGTTGAGGTTGATGTAGTAGAAGCTGACGGCGACCTGGCCATGCTTGATGTTGGCGTCGTTGAGGAACTTGGCGGCGGCGATGAGCTGGTCGTTTTCGCCGGCCATGTAGTTGCCGTAGAAATCGTTGGAGCGGGCGATGTAGACGTCGACAGCCCAGAGGGCGCCGTTGCAGAGGACGAGGCTGGTGACGAAGAGTGCGGAGGCGATCTTCCAGAAGCGGCGGTAGGCCAGGGTCTGGCAGCGTTCGATGAGGATGTGCATGCCGAGCCAGGAGCCAAGGATGATCAGGGGAGCCAGGGGCACGAGATAGCGGGGATTGGGATAGCGCCAGCGGAAGACCAGGGCGGAGCAGAAGAGGAGGACGCCGAGCAGGACCCATTGGCGGTTGCGGAGGTGATCATAGAGGCAGAGGAGGAAAAGCGCGATGAGGACCCAACCGACGGCATTGGAGAGGTAGCCGACCGCGGCGGCGGTGACGCCGAGGTACATGGGCATCCAGAGGAGGGAGCTGATCCATTTGCCGGAGTCGCCGAAGCGTTGGGCGATCTTGACGACGCCGGGGTTGGTGACCACTTTCTGCATGGCAGGGGTGAGGGAGGCGTCCATGTCCTCGGAGAGGGCGCCGTCGGAGTCGCTTTCGTCGGCAGCCGCGGCGATGTCTTCAGCGGAGATGTGGCTGACGCGGAGCTGCTTGGTGGGGAGCCATCTGAGGACTTGTCGGCAGGCGCAGAAGGAGCTGATGGTGAAGAGGGCGACCAGGGCGGCGCCGATCCAGCGGCGGTTGAGGGTGGGGGTGAGCTGGCCGGAGAGCATGGCGAAGGCAACGGGGAGCCAGCAGACCAGTCCAACCCAGCGGACGCCGACCGCGATGGAGCAGAGGGCGACGACGGAGGCGATGCGCCACCATTGGGCGAGGCCTTCGGAAACCTGGAAGGCCAAGAGCATGGCGGCGGAGAAAAGGAAGCAGAAGAGGGCTTCGGTGCGAAGCTGGACAGCGGAGGTGTACCAGAAGAAGAGAGTGCTGCTGAGCAGAACGATGGAGAAGGCTTTGGCGGGGGTGACGAAGCGGCGGGTCACCCAGTACCAGAAGGCGGAAGCGCTGACGAGACAGGAGGCGGGGATGAGATTGAGGAACCAGAAGGAGGTGGAAAGTTTCATGGCTCCGGCGAGGAAGAGGGGCCAGAGCGGGGGAGCCTTGCCTTGGGGGATGCCATTGAAGCGGAAACCTTCGTGGTGAACGAGGCTGCGGGCGAGGGAGACGTAGAAGGCGGTATCGGCGCCGGGATGCCAGCGGCCGTTTTCGATGAGGAGGTAGAAGAGGGAGAGAAAAAGGACCAAGGCCAGGCAGATCTTCCATTCACCGGGGCGGGCGTGGAAGGGCTGGCCAGGTGTGAGGAGTGGAGATTGCGAGGGGATATCGGGAATTGGCCGCGAGGGTTTGGCCGTCAATGCCGAGAGAGTCATATGATGCAGGCTCCATCCTGGGCAAATGCGCAGGAGTTGTTGTTGAAAACGCCGTTGCGGGGACAAAACGAAAGTATAGCGAGTGGGGGATGGGGGGAAAATGACCAAGGGGCAGATCCTAATGCCCGGAGTGCGAATCGAAGGGGCTGAGGCATGGGGGTGGTCAGGGGCGAGT
>JBLNDH010000616.1:0-6414 GCA_050261455.1 Bacillota bacterium | reverse complement strand
GTAACGCGTGAGCGGCTGTAAGCTTCTTACGCAATACGCATTACGCATTACGTTTCCTATGATCAAGAATCCTTTCACCACGACCGATCCCCTGATCACCGCCTCGATTCTCTCGGCCAATTTCGCCAAGCTTCAAAGCGAAATCGACGAGGTCCTCGACGGTGGGGCGGATTTCCTGCACCTGGACATCATGGATGGCCATTTCGTGCCGAACATCAGCTTCGGCCCCCCGGTCATCCGCTCCGTCCGTGCGGTGACCTCGGCCTATCTGGATGCCCACCTGATGATTACCGAGCCGCTCCGCTATGCGCCGGCCATGGTTAAAGCAGGGGCGCAGAATATCTGCTTCCATGTGGAAGTGGTGGATGATCCTGCCGCTACCGCTCGCGAAATCCGCAAGCTCGGCTGCAATGTCGGCATCACCCTCAACCCGGCTACACCGGTCGAATGCCTCTGGCCGGCCCTGGATTGGGTGGATATGGTCCTGGTGATGAGCGTCGTGCCCGGCTTCTCCGGCCAGAAGTTTATCCCCGAAGCCCTGCCCAAATTACGCGAGGTCAAGAAACGCCTGCGTCCCGATCAGCGTCTGGAGATCGATGGCGGCATCAACGCCAGCACCATCGCCCAGGCCCGGGAGGCCGGTGCCGATTGGTTTGTTGTCGCCAGTGCCATTTTCGATCACCCGAATCGCAAGGCCGCCATCGCGGAGTTGAGGAGACTGTTGACAATGCCCGATGGCACCCCGGGGGCCGCCTCGTGATGCAGGGGCTTTTGCCTACTCGTGCCGTCTGCCTTCCGGCTCCTACCTTCCCGCCGGTTTCTCCTGTATTCTAGATGCGGTCTTCTGTACGAGGTTGTTATGTCACGTATGCCTGGTCAGGAAGGGATGCCGGTCAAGAAGAACGAAGGGATTCCCGAGGGGCTGTGGATGCGCTGCCCCGACTGCGGGGATATGCTGTTCCGCAAAGTCGTCGAGGAATCGCTCCACGTCTGCCCCGACTGCCAGTACCACTTCCGGATCAGCGCCCGCGTACGCATTGAACAACTGGTGGACCCCGGCAGCTTCGAGGAGATGTTCACCGATATCCTTCCCACCGACCCGCTAAACTTCGTCGATCGCAAGTCTTACGCCGATCGCCTGCGTGATGAGCAGGCCAAGAGCGGCAACACCGACGGGGTGATCTGTGGCAAGGGATTCATCAAGGGCAGGCCTTTGATGATGGCAGCAATGGATCCCATGTTCATGATGGGCTCCATGGGCTCCGTCGTCGGCGAGAAAATCACCCGCACCATCGAAACCGCCATGGACGAGAAGCTGCCGCTGTTGATCGTCAGCTGCTCCGGGGGCGCGCGCATGCAGGAATCGACCCTCTCGCTGATGCAGATGGCCAAGACCAGTGCGGCGTTGGCCCGGTTTGATGAGGCAGGGGGGCTGTTCATCAGCTTGCTGGCCGATCCGACCACCGGGGGCGTCACCGCCAGCTTTGCCATGCTGGGGGATTTCATCATCGCCGAACCCAAGGCCCTCATTGGGTTTGCCGGCCCGCGCACCATCTGGAACACCATTAAGGTTGAATTGCCCGAAGGCTTCCAGCGCAGCGAATTCCTCCAGGAGCACGGGTTTATCGACTTTGTGGTCCATCGGAAGGACCTGCGCAGCGAGATTGCCCGCCTAGTGGACTACTGCGGAAAATAGCCTGATCTACTTTTCGATAACGAAGAACTCCGGCGTGACCCGCCTTGCCTGCAATTGCCGCAATTTCGCATTATGGAGGCGGGCTAGCAGAATCTGGGCCAGGATGGCGCCCAGGAATGCCAGGGCCATGTCGCTTTGCGTGTCCCAGGGGTCGCCTTGGGTGCCGAGGAACGCCTCGGCTGCGGAACCCGTCGCCAGTGCAACCCCGCATTCCAGTAGTTCATACAGCGCACTGATGGCCAGGCAGATGGCGGTGACGATCGTGAACAGCCATTTGCCGGGCACCAGGGGGCTGGTGCGAAGGAGCAGCTCACGGGCGAGGATGGCGGGGACGAAGCCTTGGGCGAGGTGGCCGAGGCGGTCGTAGTGGTTCCGTGCCAAGTGGAAGGTATCGCGGAGCCAATTGAATAGGGGAACCTCGGCGTAAGTGTAATGGCCACCGATCAGAAGGATGATGGCGTGGACGGTCAGGAGCAGATAGAGCAGGGTGGTCAGACGGAAGCGGCGGTAAGTGAACAGCAGCAGCGGGACGCCAAGGAGGACGGGGAAGACCTCCAGGAACCAAGTGAAGCGATCATGCGGGTGGATGGCTGACCAACCCACAACCCCGAGCAAGATAATCAGAAGTCCCAGATGGCGCCAGGCGTCAAGACGTGTGGACATATGTCCATGGTCATACCCCTTTTGCCACAGAATTCAATGGGCAAGTTGATGTTACCGGCCCGCGCCGGCGCCCGCTCCGGCTCCGGCACCACCTCCGCCAGCTCCCGCGCCTGCCCCGGCTCCGCCGCCACCGGCACCCGCGCCTGCACCTGGGCCACCGGCCCCGGCACCAGCACCCGTGCCGCCGCCACCGGCTCCGGCCCCTGCGCCGGCTCCGCCATTGCCTGCGCCAGCGCCCGCTCCGCGTCCACCGCCACCAGCTCCGGCGCCCGCTCCGCGTCCGCCGCCGCCCGCCCCGGCCCCTGCCCCAGTTCCACCGCCACCAGCCCCGGCTCCTGCGCCGGCAGTGGTGTTGGATCCGGAGGAAGTGTTGCCGGACTTGCGGGTGGTGTCATGATTGTCTTTGTTGCTACGCACCCGGTTGCGGACAGGGGCTTTTGCCACGCGTTTGGTTGGCTTGGCTTCGGCTCGCTTGGTGGGTTGGGTTCGGGAGGGCGGGGAATTGCGGGTGGGTTTAGCGGCGATGCGAGCGGCATCGGCGGTGGCAACCCATGCGGCTCCAGATATAACCATTGCTGCGGCAATGACTAGTGGGCGAATCCTCGGCATAGAGACTCCTTCCCGCTCAACCCGGAAGTCGATGGTAGCACCCGCATCATACCGGGCTGAAGCCTAAGCCAGAGCGAGCAAAGTGGGCTGCTCGCGAGTGGAGCTTACTGACCCTATCAAGAACGAGCAAGGAGAAACTTTATTCCTTGCTCGTTGCGGTTCAGGCTTGATTTCGGGCCTGATGATGATTGGATCAGCCGCCACCACCCCCGCCACCCCCTCCACCGCCACCTCCCCCGGCACCGCCGCCGCCCGCACCCCCTCCAGCAGCTCCGCCGGAGCCGCTGCCAGCTCCGCCAGCGCCACTGCCGGTTCCGCCAGTTCCTCCCCCGGTTGCACCGCCGGTCCCGGTGGTGCCACTACCTACTCCACCGGGGCCTGTGCCAGTTCCAGTGCCCGTGCCTGTCCTGCCCATACGGGTACCGCCGCCGGCTGCACCGCCACTGGTGCCCGCGCCGGTTCCGCCGGAGCCGCCGACGCCAGCAGTGCCGGAATCACCGGTGCTACCGGCGGCGCCACCGCCGGTTCCGGCACTGGTGCCACCGCTGGTCCCTCCAGCGGTGCCCCCGGCTCCAGCTCCTGTACCTCCTGTGCCGGTGCCGCTGCTCGAAGCGCCAGGTCCGCCTGGTCCGCCGGCAGTGCCACTGCCAGTGCCAGGCGAGGCACTGGAGCCGGAAGTGCCGCTGCGTCCGCTGGTGCCGCCAGCGGCTCCGGAGGTGGTGCCTTCGGAATTGCTGGTGCCGACGTTGCCGCCTTGGTTGTATCCGGATTGGTCCCCGGCGGTGGAGGAGGTTCCTCTGTTGCTGGTGCCTCCACCGCTCTCGCATCCAAGCAGGGTGAAGCTGCCGACGGCGAGCGAAGCGGCGAGGAGGAGTTTGTGAGAGTTGCGCATGTGGTTCCTCGTTTGACTCATTCTCTGCTGTGGCGCGACGGTCACGGCGTCGCACCGAGCCGTGAGGGGTGGGGGAGAGCAAAGGGCGAGCCAGGGCGCTAGGGTGGATATTGTACGGATGGGGTTTGGTGTAGCGGGGATCACATCTGGGCACTGACAAGGGCACTGAAGTGTGACGGATGCGTGGAAGAGGAAAGACAAGTGGGTGGGGAAGAGAACCCAGGGAGCAAGCTCTCTGGGCGTTGGGAGGGGGGGAGAACCTTGAATTCCCCACGGCGGCGCCGTGGGCTTTAGGAGGGGAAACAGTCTCTGAGCAGGTTCGGTTGGGGTGCATCTGTTGTGCCGAACCCTCGCCCGGAGAAGCTGGCGAGGGGGAAGGAGAAGAAGGCACGTAGGCACGGAGGGTGCGGTCGCGTCAAGAACCTTCGCACGCGGAGAAGAAACGAAGGGATTAGCGGAGGAACGCAAGTGGATCCGCGAAACCGCAAGCGTGTTATTGGGTCGGATGGCAGAGGAGGAATTGCTGCGTCCGATTGGCAATTCTCAATTACCAGTTGGAGAGGGGAAACACTCGCCAAGTCTCTCGCCAGCGGGGAGCGGGCGAGAGACTTGGGAGAGTTGGAGTCGGGGTTAAAGGTTGGCGGGTTGGGGGAGGGAGCCCAGGGGGAGAGAAGAGGGATGGGCGGTGAGGCCGGCGGCGGGGGCGACGGCTTTGATTTCGACCTGGGGGTTGCGCGTGAGGTCGGTGAGGGTTTGCTTACCCATGATGACGGTGAGGGTGACGCGGCCATCGGTGTATTGACGGTCGCGGATCTGGGTGTGGGCTTCGAGGAAGCTGAGGAGGCGGCCATCGGCGATGTCGGCTTCGAGGGTGACCTGGACGTGCTGGCCTCGGACGTGGTCGGCGACGGCGGTGAAGAGGCGCTCGATGCCTTTGCCGGTTTTAGCGCTGATGGAGACGGCGTCGGGGTAGAGGGTTTGCCAGGTGTGGCCGGCGGATTCGCCTTCCTCGGTGTCGATCTTGTTGAGCAGGAGGATCTCGGGTTTGTCCTTGGCGCCGATCTCTTCAAGCACCTGATGGACGGATTTGAACTGCTGCTCGGCATGGGGATGGCCGACGTCCAGGACGTGGAGCAGCAGATCCGCATGGACGGCTTCTTCGAGGGTGGCTTTGAAGGAGGCGACAAGGTTGTGCGGCAGATCGCGGACGAATCCGACGGTATCGGAGAGCAGGACGCTGGTGCCGCGGTCCACGCGCCAGGCGCGGGTCTTGGTGTCGAGGGTGGCGAAGAGTTTGTCGTCGGCGTAGGTGCCGGCGGCGGTGAGGGTGTTGAAGAGAGTACTCTTGCCGGCGTTGGTGTAGCCAACGATGCAGACGGTGAAGTGTTCGCGGTTGCGTTGGGCGACGGTGCGGCCTTTACGATCTTCGATGCGGCGGATGTCTTCGCGCAGATCGGCGATGCGTTTGCGGACGATGCGGCGATCGACTTCGAGCTGAGTTTCGCCGGGGCCTCGGGTGCCGATGCCGACGCCAGCGCCGGCGGCGATGCGTTCGAGGTGGCCCCACATCCGGGTGAGGCGGGGATAGGTATATTCCATCTGGGCCAGCTCCACCTGGAGCTTGGCCTCATGGGTTCGGGCGCGGGTGGCGAAGATATCGAGGATGAGCTCGGAGCGGTCGAGGACTTTCACGCCTTGGCCGCGGGGGGAACCGAGTTCCTGGTTGATGTGTTTCTCCAGAGCGCCGACCTGGCCGGGGGAGAGATCATTATCGAAAATGATGACGTCGGCTTTGTGCTTCTTGGCCATCTGGGCGATTTCCGAAGCTTTGCCGGAGCCGACGTACATGCCGGCGTCGACTTTTTGGCGGCGTTGGAAGACGGAGCCGACAACTTTAGCGCCGGCGGTCTTGGCCAGGGAGGCGAGTTCGCCGAGGGGGTCGCGGGGATCGGCGGTGGAATCGGGGAGAATGACACCAACCAGAATGGCACGTTCTTGACGAACGGACAGTTCAGTGCGCTTCAATTCGGCCAACGGAAGAATCCTCCTGTATTTAGGACCTAATAATACGATGCATTGGGAAGGGAGTCTATGCGGAGAAATGCAAACCACGAAGGATACGAAGAAGAGCTGCGGATTGATGCGGATGAAGCAGATCAAACGCACAGGCAGGTCGGCTGTGTTGCATAGGATTACTTGCTCGGATGACGGGATGGTTGGAGATGGGCAGTTGGCGGACGGGCGGAGTTGAGTCCGCAAAGGGCAAGCTTGAGGACGACGAGGCGGCGGAAGGAACCAATTGCAGAGGACAAGAACAACGGACGAAGGACTAGGCGATTGAGAAGGGATCTCGGTCGTGACGGCTGAGGTGGAGGGGAAGCGCAGGCAGGTGTTGGGCGAGGCGGGCGGCGAGGCGTTTGAGGATGGCGCGTTCGGAGTTGGAATGGAGGGTGCAGACGACGGTCATGCCGCGTTGAGCGGCTTTGAGCGCATCGTGGTGGCGGACTTCGCCGGTGAGGTAGAGGTCGGCCTTCTGGGCGAGGGCGTCGTCGAG
>JBLNDH010000615.1:0-8389 GCA_050261455.1 Bacillota bacterium | reverse complement strand
CATCTTGGGGAACGGCTTGGGCGGTTGCACTTTGCGGGTAAAGGTGCACCCAGGTGCATGGGAAAGATCCGGGCTGGCTGCGGGGGCGCGGGAGCCCGATGCCAAGACAAAAGTGCGTCGCGGCGTATCGTCCTCGAGACGCACACTGGCCGGAGGCGTAATGGAGGGCTAATCGCTGCGGCACGACAGCGAGCATCAACTGCATCCATGCCGCTTCAGCCCGGCGCTCGTCTTGGCCCACCACGACCTTGATCGAGTTGATCGGAGGGCGTCCTAGCCACGGTGCAGACTCGGGGCGCTCTGGCAGCTGGCGGGAGTCTGCCGGGTGGAAAAAGTTGTGGTCGGCCTTGTCACGGTCATCGAGGATAACCTAGCACCGTCAGCATCCTCTCGGCGTATCGCGTGCCGAACAGCCTGTAGCCGGCCGAATCGAAATGCAGGCGGTCCGGGCTGCATGTGCAGCCGGCCGAGGAAATGACGTAGGAATTGGGAAGCGTCCTGGGCAGTTCCGCGATGATCCTGTTCATGCCCGCACAGACGCCGCGCTGATCGGCATGCACGGTTTCGCCAGCCAGCAGCGGCACCTCTTCGGCCTTGAGATTCAGGTCCCTGATCAGGTTGTCGTAAATGCCCTTGACCTTTTTGGGCCAGTCCTTGTCGTTGGGGTTTGACTCGCCCTGATGCAGCAGGATTCCCTTGATGACTCCATCCTTCTGGGCCACCTTCGCCATATTGACCAGATGCTGGTAGGGGTTGCCGTCGTACTCCTTGATGAAATTGGTCATCCACGGTGGAACCGTCGCTGTGTAGGTCGTGAAAGTGTCCTTCTCGAACAGTTCAATCTTGCACCCTGGCACCGCAACGTTCACGACGCCCACTCGAATATTCGCGGGAAGATTGGCGACCATCGTCCTGCCGAAATAGTCCGCCGGGCCAAGCCCGCCGGTGCCTCGGCACAAAGGCGGGACGGCGGGATACCAATGGCCCTTCTTCCGGTCCTGCTTTGGAGCATCCAGGGCTGCCAAGACCTGAAAACGTTGGTCCACCGTCTTGTCCTGCTGCTCAATTCGACCGGCTCCGTCCATGTTGGACTGTCCAAAGCAAAGGAAGATGTAGAAGTTCGAATCCTGGGCGAAGGCGTTCGCAGTGAACGAAAACAGTGCCACCACAAAGCACAATCGAAGTTTCGTTTTCATGGTATCTCGATTCAATCTCAAGAGCCGATGAGTACCGCCTGCCCGTTACTCAATACTCACTTGTTCGGCGTCTCGCCCTTGGCGGCGCGAATCACGGCGTCGAAGGCTGGCTTGGGCTGATTATTGCCATCGAACAGCAGCGGGCGACCTTGTGCGCGCCATGAGACCGCGTCATTGGCGCCCCAGAACGTGACGACCTTGACGGAATTCTTGTGTTTAACAAACGCCCGGAACAGACCCTCGTATGCGTTGGCCAGCCGTCGGTCGGAATCGCTCACCAGGCCGCCTTGGACGACGGCGGCGTTGCTGGCGATGTCCGCCCCGGTATTGCGCTGGCCGCCCTGAGCGCTATTGACGTCGAGCTCGGTGATGTGGATGGGCAGGCCAAGCGTCTCCAGGTCCGTCAGTGTCTGATCCATGGCTTCAAAGCCTGGCGACGAGACGCTGACATGGGTTTGCGAACCAATGGCCATGACGGGGACCTTCTGCTCCTGCAGCGACTTGATCAGGCTGATGAGCTTGCGGCGCTTTGCCGGATTCTCCAGGCCATAGTCGTTGTAACGGAGGATGGCATCGGGGTCTGCCTCGTGGGCGTACTCAAAGGCCTTGGCGATGAAGTCTGGCCCGATGATCTCCAGCCAGAGCGAGTTGCGCAGGATGTTGGTGCCACCGTCGGCGATCGCCTCGTTCACGACGTCCCAGGCCTTGATCTTGCCCTTATAGCGGCCGACGACGGTGTGAATGTGATCGCGCATCCGCTTGAGCAGTTGCTCACGAGTTGCGCGGGGTCCGGTGAAGCCACGGCCAAATCTACCAGCGCCAGGCACGGTCGCCGGAGCGGTCGTTGTGGCAGTTGCCGCGCCGGTTCCCCGGAAGACCCAGTTGGGAGTCTGGCTGTGCCAGACGAGGGTGTGCCCGACGATATACATGTTGTTGGCGACGCCGAAGTTTACGAAGGCGTCGGCCGGGCCGAAATCATAGCCATCCTCGCCTTCGCGCGGATGGATCAGGGCCCACTTCAGATCGTTTTCCGGAGCAATCTGGTTGAATTGCGCTTTGACCAGCGTCGCGTCCTTGAGGACCTGCTCCAGGGTCCGTCGGACGTTGTCGGCGCGGACGGCAGTGCCGCTCGCGATGGTGCGGTTGATTGCCACGCCAACGTAGAAATGGTCCTTGTAGGCGTCCTTGAGGGTGGGCGTGTCGGCGGACCAAGCGGTTGCGCCAAAGGAAATGAGCGATGCGACAAGTAAGCCAAGAAGTGATCGAAACTCTGAGTGATGAGTCTTCATTTGGGCTCCTTCGCCGACTGAGTAAATGGGTATTTGCTCACATCTATTTGAAATACAACTGCAACGTCTCGGCGAGATAGTGCCGGGCGTTCATCCAGGTATGGCCACCGCCGGTGACCAGGCTCCTGTGCTCGATCTTTTTGGCCTTCAGGAACTCATCAAACGCGACCGCCTGCTTGTAGAGGAAGTCTTCGTTGCCAACGCCTTGCCACAAGAGCCGCAATCGCTGATTGGTTGTCTCGGGCTTTGCCGACAGCTCGCCGAAGTGCTTCTCGAACACTTCCGGGGTCAGGTAGGCGCTGTATGAGCCGATCCAGGCGAACTTGTCGAGGTTGTTGAAGCCGGCGAACAGGGACTGCCCGCCGCCTCGTGAGAACCCCGCGATCGCTCGCTTTTCCCGGTCGGGGATGACCCGGTAGTGCGACTCTATATAGGGGATGATGCTGTCGACGAGATCGGAGTTGAAAACCTTGTACATGTCGGCGGCTTGGAGCGAGGACGGATCCGGAGTGCCGGCCATCATGTTCCCGTACGGCATGACGATGATCATTGGCACCGCGCGATTCTGCGCGAGGAGGTTGTCGAGGATGAAATTGGCCCGGCCCACCTTGAACCAGGTTTCCTCGGTGTCGGTCGTGCCGCTCACCAGATAGAGCACCGGGTAGTTGCCCGTGCCCTGGTGATAGCCTGGCGGGGTGTAAATCACCAGCGGCCGCATCATGCCGAGGGGTTTGGAGCTGTAATAGCAGTAGGTGACCTGGCCGTGCGGAACATCCTGGGCCGAGTGGAGCGACGGCTTCTCGCCGGGAATATCCACCAGGCTGGCCTTGAACCGTTCATTGGGAAAGATGTTCGCGTTGTTGGGATCAGCAAGCGACACCCCATCCACAATGAAGTTGTAGGGATAGAGGTTGGGCTCCACTGGGCCCACGGTGATACTCCAAAGGCCAGACCCATCGGCCTTGAGCGTCTGATTTGCTTTGATGAATTGAGCGCTCAGTTCAACCTTCTTTGCATTTGGCGCCATGAGGTTGAACGTCACCGTGCGGTCGGCATGCACAACCGGCGACTCAATCGCCCGAGCCCGCTGTCTTTGCGCGCTGACATGGGTGCTCGGAATCAGACAGAGGAGCATTACGATTACGGCGAGGGGCTTCGTATTCATGTTGATAGGGCCTTTGGGGCTAACTGTCAGTGGTCTTCGGGAAACATGATCTGGGCAGTCTGATACAGATAACGACGCCAATTCAGCCACTCATGACCATGGGAACTCAGCACCCAGAAACTGCGGACGCCATGGTTGTTGAACACTGCCAGCGTCCGTTGGCTGTTGAACAGCGCGATGTCGGTTTCGCCGGCGGCAAAATAGATCGGCATGCGGAAACGGTCGTTGATGCTCAGATCGCTGAGGAGAGCCTTGATGTTCTCCTGGAATGCCGGTAGCTGCTCGGGCCAGTAGCCGGAACTGAAGACGTAGAGCTCGCCGAATGTTTCCAGATGCGTCAGCCCGGTATTGAGCGTGACGAATCCGCCCATCGACAGGCCTGCAACGGCGCGGCTCTCGCGATTGGTACGCGTGCGATAGTGGCCGTCAATGTAGGGCAGAATGTCTTGCAGGAACTCCTTCGTGCAGGCGTCGTCCTGTCCCGGCTTGGGCGGCGTACCAGAAACCAAGCGGCTGGTGTTGGGCATGACGATGATCATCGGCCGGGCCTTGCGGTCCGCGATGAGGTTATCAAGGATCAGGTGCGCATAGCCGCCGGAACGTGGATTGGTCGCAGTCCAGTGGCTGTCATTCTCGCCGCCGCCGTGGTTGAGGTAGAGCACGGGGTATCGGCGGTCGGTCTCGGTATCGTAGCCGGGCGGAAGATAGACGTGCATACGCTTCTCGACACCCGCCGAGGTCTTGTACTGCACGATCTCCACCTTGCCATGCGGCACATTGTCTTTGTTGGCGTAGAATGACGTGTCATCGGGGGCTGGCAACGCTGGGAGGATGGGTACGGGATAGCGAGGAGCCGCCGGAACTCGGCGAACAACTCGACGCTCGGGCACGCTGCCGGCAGGCTGTTGGGCCTCAGCCGTATGCAACAGGGTTCCGGCGCCACACGCGCCGAGCAGGAAGATGATTGCCCCGACTCTCATGCATTCATCCTTTCTGGGCAGACAGTTGGTCCAAGCATTGTCATCGGAGCGTCTGACTTGCCCGAAGGTTAGGACTGCGTCCTAGTTAACCACCTTCCACTTGAAGCACGCCCCATCCTTGCGGGCGGGGCTCGGGCCGGTGGCGGAGATGGTCACCGGGCCGGGGTTATTCGGCTGTGTCGCCAAGTAGCGATGGTTGGTGAGGGCCATGAGCATCGTGTCGCCGCGCATGAGGTTGATCCATTGGAAGGATTCGGCCTCCCCGGGGGCAGCGCCGGCGAGGTCTTTGAGGGCCACGCCATCCGCGTCGGCGGAAACAAACCGGCCATGACTGGCCTTGAGCGCTACGCGGCCCAGGCCCAGATCGACGATCTGAAATCGGGCGTTCTGCGGAACGGTGCCATTCGCCTCGGCCGCAAGGTTGACCAGGGCGTGGTTCTGCGTGTCGGCGGCGAGGAAACGGCCATCGGCATTGCTGGTCAGCACGATGGTCTTGCCCAGGGGAATCTCGCGTTCGATCCCCCGCGCCCGGGGCTCTTCGACGGTGTAGTTGTCGAAGTCGACGTACCCGCCGGGCTGATCGGTCGTGTTGTAGTGGAACAGGGCGGGACGCACGCCCTGGAAGGTCTGCAACTGGAAGGTCATCGTGAAGGGATGGCCCAGAGGCTGGAACTGCTTGCCATCGGCGCTCCAACTGAAGACGGCCATGTCGGTATCAAAGTTGCACGCGACGCGCAGCCACAGGTGCGTGGGCGGATTGGCCGGACCATTGGTGACGGGATTGACGGCAGGGGCCGACGTGGCCGGGCGAGGGAGGCCGCCGCGGCGTCCGCCACCCGCGATGCCGGTGTTGTCGTGCATCCGCAACATCGTGCCCTCGGCGGACTTGACCACGCCGATCCAGGCATAAGGCGCACTGAGCAGCGCCAGGCCGGCGGTGTCCCCATGGGCCAGGCCGGACGTGTCCAGTTCGACGGTCATGATGGATTCGGGGCCCGGCGGCCGCTGGCACAGGGAATTGCGGGCGCTATAGAAGTCGCGGGCGGGCAGCGAATGGAGCCGCAGCGAGCCGGGCTTCTCGGTGAGAGACCACTTGGTGTCATCGGGCACGTGATTCCACTGCCAGTGAGGATTGAGCTTGCCACTGTCGAAGTTGTCGTCGTGGATGAAGGCCGGCTTGGGGTCCTGCTTGAAGCCGGTGTTGGGCTTGACCCAGGTGTTGGGCGCTTTGCGGAGATTGCCGGGCAGACCGATGAGCGGGAAACCGTCATCCCAGGTGATGGGGACCAAGTTGACCATCCGGCCGGCGCTGCCGTGATCGGACATGATGATGCTCCACCACTCGCCAGAGGGGGTATCGACCATGCCGCCCTGGTGAATCCACAGACCGCGGTCGTTTGCCTGGGCCCGGGCGGGCGCCGCGGCGGTCACGCCGAGCGATTCCCCCTGGACCATGCGCGTCACCTTCCACGGGCCGTCGATGGAGTCGGCAATGGCAACCATCTGGTCAACGGGGCCGCCGGGGATACAGGAGATGTCTACGTACTTGCCGTTGATCTTGTATAGGTGGTGGCCTTCGCCCATCCTGATGGGCAGACTGCGTTTGGGGGCATTGGGGACGAAGGACCTGAGGTCCGCCGAGAGTTCCTCGATAGGATAGGGAGCGCCGGCGCCGGAGATGATGTAGATCTTGCCATCGTCATCGAAGAGGACCGACAGGTCATGCCGGCCGGGGAGCTGGTTTCGCTCCCAGGGGCCCTTGATCGACTTGGAGCGGAAGACCTGGAGGCCGGCGCCGTTGACGTTGGAGAAGATGTAGAACATGCCCTTGTGGTAGCGGATGCAGGGCGCCCAGATGCCGCGGCCGTAGATGTTTCCGCCTTCAAGGCGATAGGCCGGGCCGAGGTCCAGCCGATCCATGCAGTAGCCGGCGAGTTCCCAGTTCACCAGGTCCCTGGAGTGCATCAACTGAACGCAGGGGTTCATGTGCATCGTGGTGCCGGCGAGGTAGTAATCGTCGCCGACGCGGATGACGTCCGGGTCCTCGAATTCCTCATAGAACAGGGGATTGGAGTAGGTGCCGTTGCCGTTGTCGGCGGTCCAGGATTGTGCCGCGGCAGCGGAGGTCTGGGAAGAATCCGGCGCCGCATGGGCCATAACGCCGAAGGTCAGTACAACCAGACCTACATACCCCGGAAGAACTCGAAATCGCCGCATAGCAAGGGTCCTCACGCACGTTACCTATTCAATACCGCAGGCTCACGAAACCATCGTCCAATCCTGCCTCATGAGCTCCAGCGACGCTCGAAAGCTGTGCATCGAGGGATTGGGACGCACCGCCGTCCAGCGTCAAGTGCGCCGTCTTGTTGCCGTAGATGACAACGACGGATGCTCGCTGCCCGGTGTTGCGAATGTCCGCCCCAGCGAGCGTGCCGTCACGCCAGCGAAGGTTCACCTCGAAGCCGCCGCGAGCCCGCAGGCCGGTGACTTTGCCTGCCGGCCACTGTGGCGGCAGCGCGGGAAGCAACTCGATGCTCGCGGGTTTTCCATCGCGGGGAGCGATGGATTGCACCAGCATTTCGGCGATGCCGGCGGTGCCGCCGAAGTTGCCGTCGATCTGGAACGGCGGGTGGGCGTCGAAGAGGTTGTTGTAGACGCCGGAGCGTTCGCGGGAATTGGGCTCGGGCTGGGCGGCGGCCAGGAGGTTCTGCAGGATCTTGTAGGCGTGCGGGCCATCATGCAGGCGGGCCCACAGATTCAGCCGCCAGCCCAAGCCCCAGCCGGTGGCGTCGTCGCCGCGGATCTCCAGAGACTTTTTCACGGCGGCGGCCAGGGCCTTGTCGGCAAAGGAAATGTCCTGGCCGGGGAACAGGCCATACAGATGGGAGACATGACGATGATGGATCTCGGGGGCCTGCAGGTCCCAGTCTTCCAGCCATTCCTGAAGCTGACCGGCCGAACCGACCTGGTTGGGCGCGAGGCGCTGCCGCGTGGCGGCGAGCTGCTGGCGGAGGTCCTCGTCAACACCGAGCGTCTGGGCCGCTTCGATGCAGTGGGCGAAGAGGTCGCGGAGAATCTGCATGTCCATCGTCGGGCCGGCGGCATTGGCTGCGCCGCGGTGATGGGCGTTCTCCGGCGAGAGGCTGGGATTGGTGACCAGCCACTTGTGTTTCGGCTCCTCCACGAGCGTGTCCAGGAAGAACTCCGCAGCCCCTTTCATGGCCGGGTAGAGCCGCTGGAGAAACGCGCGGTCGTGCGTGAACTGGTAGTGGTCGTACAGCGTGTTGCACAGCCATGCCCCGCCGGTGGGCCACATGCCGAACTGCGGGCCGTCGATGGGCGCGGTGGCACGCCAGCCGTCGGTGTTGTGATGCGCGACCCAGCCGCGGGCGTTGTACATCGTCTTGGCGGTCCTGGTCCCGGTGATGGTGAGGTCGTCAACCATGGCCATCAGCGGCTCGACGCATTCGCCCAGGTTGGCGTTGTCCACGGGCCAGTAGTTCATCTCGGTGTTGATGTTGATGGTGTACTTGCTGCCCCAGGGCGGCCCCGTCAGATTGTTCCAGAGCCCCTGGAGGTTCGCCGGCTGGCCGCCGGGGCGAGAGCAGGCGATCAGCAGGTAGCGGCCATACTGGAAGTAGAGGGTGACCAGCGCGGGGTCGTTGCTCTTGGGGAAGTTGCGGATGCGCTCGTCGGTGGGCAGTTTGGCGTCTGCGTTGGCGCCGAGGTCCAGCGACACGCGCTCGAAGAGCTTCTGGT
>JBLNDH010000614.1:0-8687 GCA_050261455.1 Bacillota bacterium | reverse complement strand
GAAGAGGATCGCCAGGGCAATCCCCAGAATCTTGACTGCGGAAGTCGATTGCGGAGGCAACATTCTTATTCTCCAGAACGAGGCATTCGAAGGATGCTGCATTAGAACAGGTTCGGCTTGCGTGGACAAGTTGCGACGACTGGGCCCTTCGGGCCACCGCGAAGCGGCTGACCGGAGAGGCAGGGGGCAGGATGACGGACAGGAAGGTGCGCCCCACCAGCCATCGCCCGGCCCTTCGAAAGAGGGCCGGGCGGAGGTTGGGCCTGTCACATGGACCTATGGGGCTGGGGTGAAGGGTCTATTCGATTGTCCAGAGGACGAGGGATTCCTGGTCCTTCGCGAAAATGCGGTTTCCGGCGATGATCGGATGGGCGTAGGTGGCTGTTTCGGCCACTTTGTAGCGAGCGAGTTCGGTGTAGGCCTTGCTGTCGGGTTTCAAGGCGATCAACTCGGAGTTGCTGGGCAGGGCCAGCAGGACTGATCCGCCATCGACGATCGCCCCGAAGTTCCCGAGCTTGGCGGGATCGGTCCAGGCCATCTGGCCATTCTGGGCATTGATGCAATAAAGGTTTCCGCGATCGGAGAGGCCATAAAGGAAGCCCTCTTTGAGGACGGGGCTGTTGAATTGTGGAGCGAGCTGCGTGTTGCTCCAGAGTTCCTTGGGGGCAAAGGTGTCGCCTTGCTTTTCGATCTTCAGGGCCTTGGTGCCCCGGCCTTGACCGGTGATGATGACGGTCTGGCCATCGACGATGGGCGTGGCGGCGTTGTACGACATGCCCTGGGGGGCAAATGGGAGCTGCCAGAGCAGCTTGCCGTCGGCAGCGGCGAGGCCCACGGCGTTCTTCTCGGTCAATGTGACGATCAGCTTTGTTCCGTCCACGGTCATCAGCACGGGGGATGAATAGCCCGGGCCATCGCCGGTCCATTTCCACTTTTCGGCACCGCTGGCAAGGTCGAAGGCGATGATTGTGCCGTTGCCTTGTCCGCCGAGCTGGAGGATCGCCAGGCCATCGACGATGAGGGGGGACATGGACGTGAAGAAGCGGGGGACGGCCTTGTACTGTTCGTTACGCCAGAGCGGCTTGCCGGTGGCGGCATCGAGGCAGGAGACAACTCCGCCGACGCCAAGGGTGACGACTTTGCCATCGGCAACTGCGGGCGAGCTTCGGGGCCCGGGGTGGCGTGCGGCGGGGCCGGTGATGGCTTGGGCGG
This sequence comes from Bacillota bacterium, assembly GCA_050261455.1. GTDB lineage: Bacteria > Planctomycetota > Phycisphaerae > Tepidisphaerales > Tepidisphaeraceae > JAPLNB01. The sequence continues at coordinate 7,475 of JBLNDH010000614.1, read as the reverse complement.
CGTACTTGTCGCGCCAGAGTTCCTTGCCAGTGGCGGCATCGAGGCAGAGGGTGATCTCATCGGCTCCTTGGCGGGAGAAGACATAAAGCTTGTCTCCGACGAGGGCCGGGGTGGCATCGCCGAAGCCGACGGCGGTTTTCCACTTCTGGGTCAGCGTTTTGGGCCAGGTTTGCGGCGCGGTGAAGCCCGCGGCTTTGCCATCACGGTTGCTTCCGCGCCACTGCGGCCAGTCCTGGGCCACGGCAAAAGTGGTTCCGAGCACAAGTACGCCGCTCACAACACCCGCGAAGAGTTGGCTTGAATGTCGCATGGTATCCTGTCCTCAGTTAATGGGCCGATTCATCGGCCTTCGGACCTGTGTATGGTCAGTCACCCACAAGTGACCCATTGTTTGTTTAGAACATGGCGTGTAATCCGGTTCGTGCGTTGCTTTACCCGGGCATACGGATTGGCATCTCCCGAACGCGTGTGCCGGTGGCGTGGAAGACGGCATTGGCGATGGCCGGCGCGATGGCGATGATGGGGGTTTCGCCGCCGCCGACCGAGGGCAGATCGGGACGATTCAGCAGATGGATATCCAATTCGGGGACATCCGCAAATCGCGGCACCTGGTAGCTGGAGAAGGAGGCGTTGAGCATCTGGCCGTTGGAGAATCGCATGGCTTCGCGCAATGCGGGTCCCATGCCCATGAGGATGCAGCCCTGCACCTGGGCCATCAGATTATCGGGATTGAGGATTGCGCCGCACTCGAAGACCTCGCAGACTCGCCGGACGACGATCTGGCCTTGCTCCCGGTCCAGAGCAATCTCCGCGCAGGCGGCGACGTAGGAGCCTTTTTCGGTACCACAGGCCAAACCTACGCCGATGTTCGGGGCTTTTTGCTTGATCCGACTGCGCCAGTCGAAGCGCTGGGCTGCGGCTTCGAGCACCGCACGCAGGCGAGGGTTTTCCAGGTGAGCGAGGCGGAAATCGAGCGGGTCGGCGGCGGCTGCGGATGCGAGCTCATCCATGAAGCACTCGCGAGCGAAATTGTTGGCGGTTGCCGCCAGCGCCCGATAGGACCCCTGCCGCAGGGGGGAATTGGAGCCGACCGATTGGCTTCGAGCTTTGCCGGCGCGGTATGGCGTGTCGATGCCGGCGCCGCCGGCGTTGATGTTGACAAAATGCCAGGTTGCCAGGGAGCCTTTGGCATCGAGGCCGGCTTCGATTTCGATGACCGCGGCGGGTCGGAAATAGGCCCAGGTGAATTCTTCCTGGCGTGTCCATTTGACCGAGACCGGGCGGCCGGCGGCACGCGCGAGCCGGGCGGCTTCGATCGCGGCTTCGCCGGTGTGCTTGCCTCCGAAACCACCGCCGAAGTCGGGGATGATGACGCGCACATGATCGTTGGGCAGGCCAAATGTGCGAGCCAGTTCCGCGTGATAGCCGAAGGGGCTTTGCGTGCCGGTCCAAACCGTCAGTTTTCCTTCATTCCACTCCGCGACGGCCACGCGCGTTTCCATCGGCACGTGCTGAACGTACGCCACATGGTAGGTCTGGCGCAGCGTCTTGTCGGCTTTGGCCAATTCGTCGGCAAACGGGTTCTTGGCCTCGCCTTGGGCATGCTGCTTCAGGTAGGCGTAGATGTCTTTGCTTGATGGGTGAGGCGTCGGATCCCATTTGGCGGTCTGGGCGATGGCGTTCAGGGCCTGCTCCGCTTGATAGGTCGTTGGTGCTGCCACCCCGATAAACTGGCCGTCTTCGACGACAACGACATCCTTGAGGGCCTTGGCCGGGGCCAGGTCAATGGAAACCAGGCGTGCGCCATAGGTTGGCGGCCGCAGCACTTTGCCTCGCAGCATGCCGGGACGGATGATATCCGACGGGTACTGGTGGGCCCCGGTCACCAGGTCGCGCTGGTTGGGGCGGAGGACGGAGGTGCCGAGCACGTTCCACTGCTTGACGGCGGTAACTGCTACGTTCGGCGAGGCGTTCGAGGCGAATAGCTTTGGCAAGTCATCGCTCTTGGCCAGATCGGCGTAGGTGAGCGAGCGGCCACTGGGGGCGTGGGTGATCTTCCCCTCGCGCAGGTCCAGGGCGGCAGTATCCACCCCCCACTGCTTTGCGGCCAATCCGAGCAGGAGGCCACGTGCGGCAGCGCAAGCCTGACGGACGACAGGCACGGTTCGGGGGGTCGTCTGGCTGCCAGCGGTAACGCCATCGTCGGGGACCAGGCTGGTGTCGCCCATGATCATGTGAATCTGGCTGGCTTGAAGGTGCAGTTCCTCGGCGGCGGCCTGCGCCAACTCGACGCGTGCGCCCTGGCCCATTTCGATTTTTCCGGTCATCACCGTAACGGTGCCGTCGGCGGCGACATGGACGCGAGCGGCGACACCGCGGCCGCCGGCGTCTGCGCCGCCGCGGTTTCGGCGTTGTTGCGCTAAGGCCGAGTTGGCGCTGACAGCGATCAACAATCCTGCGCCGAGCGTCTGCATGAAGTCGCGTCGGGTGATGCGTGCCACTGTGCTATCCATTGGGCTATTTGCGTCGTTGGTGCTCATGGTATTCACCTCTTGGCCTGCACCGCGCGGCGTACCGCATTGAGGATTCGGGGATAGCCGCCACAACGGCAGATATGCCCGTTCATCCACTGGCGGATATCCGAATCGGTGGCGGCGGGCTTCTCGGCGATCAGGGCGACCGTGCTCATGATCATTCCGGGCGTGCAGTATCCACACTGGAATGCCCGCTCGGCAAGAAAGGCCTCCTGTACGGGGTGAAGCGACTGGCCGGAAGAGAGCCCTTCGATGGTAAGGATGGTTTTCCTGTCGACATCGCCAACGGGCGTCTTGCAGGCGTGCATGCGTTTGCCATCGATCAAGACGGTGCATGCGCCGCAGTACCCCTCGCCACAGCCGTATTTCGTGCCCGTCAGTTGGAGATCCTCACGCAGCACATCCAGCAGCGGACGCTGGGGATCCGTCTTTACCGTTTTTGACTGGCCGTTCACCGTGAAAGTGATTGTTGCATCCATAGGTCACCCGCCCAACACGTCAGGTCCCAAGGTCGTCGCAAGGGGTTCGGATTGTTATACCAGCGAGTACTGTACCGCGCGCGCATTTGAGTTGGAAACCTTCGGGGGGGGCGGTTTGGGGACGGATGTTGATGTTGGCGGGGCGAGTGCGGAGTAGTCAGTACTCGATTGGGGGGGATCTGTTGCTCTGAACCCTCACCCCGACCCTCTCCCGGCGTACCGGGCGAGGGGGAAGAGGAGCAGGGGGCAGGGGGCGGAATGGGGACGGAATTCCTCACGACGCCGTGGGTTTTAGGGGGCTAGCGAATTTCAGTTGTCGGAATATCCAGTGACGAGGAGACGCAAAGGCGGTATTAAACTGTAGAGGTCTTCTGCATGCGCGGTCGGGCCTGTAGGAACTGGCAATCGAGAGGGCAGGTATGAAACACCCATCATCAACCGTTGGCTCGCAATCCACATCGCGTCGTGAGTTTCTTGAGCTGGGCGCCCAGGTGGCGGTGGCATCGGCGCTGGCGGGGGTGGCGGTGCCACCGGTCCATGCGGCGGAAGACAACACGATTCGTTTGGCGCTGATCGGGTGTGGCGGTCGCGGGTGCGGAGCGGCGACCAACGCCTTCGATTCGCCGAACGGTCCGGTGAAGTTGTGGGCCATGGCCGACCTGTTCCCAGATCGGCTGACTGCGGCATACAAGAACCTGAGTACGAATTATGCGAAGCAGATGGATGTCGCCCCGGAGCGGCAGTTCATCGGGTTCGACGCCTACAAGAAGGCCATCGATTCGCTACGTCCCGGCTCGGGGGATATTGCGATGTTGACGGGCTATTCCGGGTTTCGGCCGGGGCAGTTGGAGTACGCCGTCGAAAAGGGGGTGAATGTTTTCATGGAGAAGTCGTTTGCGCCGGATCCTCCGGGACTCCGCCGCGTGATGAATGCCGGAGACGAGGGTGAGAAGAAGAACCTGAAGATTGCCGCGGGGTTGCAGTGCCGGCATTCCCGCAACCGGCAGGAGCTGATGAGGCGGATACGCGATGGGCAATTGGGGCAGATCCAACTTGTTCGCGCCTACCGGATGCAGCCGTGTGGGTGGCTGCCGAAGCGTCCATCGGTGATCAAGGAGTTGCACTGGCAGATTCGACATTTCACGGATTTTCTATGGGTTTCCGGGGGGCTGTTTGCGGAAATGAACATCCACCAGATTGATGAGATCTGCTGGATCAAGGAGGCTTACCCGATTTCGGCGCATGGCATCGCCGGGCGGGCGGCCAACAGCGGCGATTGCGGGCAGAACCTGGATTCGTTCACCATCGAGTGGACTTTTGCCGATGGCGGCAAGGCATTTGACGTGGTTCGCTGGCTGCCCAACTGCCACACCGATTTTGCCACGTACATCCACGGGACAAAGTGTGCGGCGCAGTTTTCGGGGAGCCATCACGAAGGCACCGTGCACATTTACCGGGACCAGCGGTACGAGCGTGAGAATATCGTCTGGCGGGCTCCGGACGAGCCGATTTCGCCATGGCAGGCCGAGTGGGACAACCTGCTGGAGTCGATTCGCCGCAACCGTCCGCACAATGAGGCCAGGCGTGCGGCGATGTCGAACTTGGCCGACCTCATGGGGCGGGCGGCTGCCCACTGCGGAGAGGAGATTACGTGGGCGCAGGCGATGGCGTCGAACTTCCAGTTCTGTGCGGATATTGATCGCATGACCGAGGAGAGCGTGCCGCCGGTGCAGGCCGATGCGATGGGGCGGTATCCGGTGCCTGTTCCGGGGAATTGGAAGGAGATGTAATGGGGAGCGGAGCGAGACAGGGTGGGGTTGGCCCGTAGGTGAGGTTGGAGGAGAAGCCCACGAATTTTCACGAAGAATCGCAAAGGGGCTGGGGATGAAAACGGCGAGGGGGGAGCCGCGACCCCAAAAGGGACGAAGGCACGGAGGCACGAAGGGAGGGACAAGGGAGGAAGGGATGGAGGGGATGGGGCGATCGCGTCGAGAATCGTCGCACGCGGAGAAGAAACGAATCGATTGTGACGCAGATGGAGAAGCGCATGGGCAAGATGCCCATGCTACATCGTTGTTCTTGCCACGGATGGGGCACAGATGGACACAGATGAGTATTTGTGGTGGCGGAGGGATTGGCGAAGATGAGAAGCCCCGAACGGGATGCATGGGCGGGTGAGCCCATGCCACGATCGCGCACGGGCAAGATGCCCGTCCTACGTTGTAGGTAGTGGAGCATCACAGCGGGTTGGACGGGGTGTAGCGGAGGGGGCGTGGCGCGAAAATCCGCCCCTGCGGGGTGCCGCTAAACGGGCGAGGAGAGACTTGTCCATCGAAGAGTGGGTGATGGACCACTAGGGGTTGGCCGGGCATGCAGTGCCGGGGGGAGTTCGGGCCGGGGGCGGTCCGGCTCGATGTGCAGACGAAGGTCGCTCGGCAATTCACGGCTGGCGGGGCACTAGTGTCCCAGCACATGCGATGAATTCAGGATCGTGAGGGCGGTGAAGACGCCGCAGAGCATCAAGCAGGCTAGTTGGAATCCACCGACGGGGCGTCCAAAGCAGGTGTGTCGGGGCTTGGGTTGCCACATGTATAGGCGTTTGGCTTTTCGAGCGATGCGCACATCCTCGTCACTGGCCGGCTCGACGATCACCACGGGGAAGCTCTTGCGCTGGGCCATGTACTGGGCTTCGGCGGATGTCTCAGCCTCGATCACGATCGACACATCTTCTTCGGTATCCTGGTAAGTTCCTCGCACGGTCCAAAGCATCGACTGCTCCTTGTTCATGGCGTAATCTCTACCGTCATTCTCCAATTCGCCGGGGTGCGAGGCGGCGATCAGCAAGATGGGCAGGATGATAAAACTGGCCAAATGAGCGCAGCGGTAACGATTATGCCGACTTTGACGGCACGGGTCGGCGTTCGCTGGGTCGTCGGTTCGAGTTACGGTTTGTCGATGGCGCGAAAGACCACGTCTTCCGTAAGCGCGTGCCCCTTGCCGCCCAGGTGGACCTTATCCCATGCCCAGTATTCCTGCTTTAGAGCCTCATCCGCGCTGGCCGCTTTGCGGAACTCGGCTGCTATGTCCGCAAGGCCGGTCTGCTTGTCCTTGGCCACATCGCGCACGGCCTGTTCGAGCTCTTTCATGGTTTCCCATCGACCATGGGCCGGGCAGGTCGTCATCAAGAGAATATCGGCACTGCCATGGGTTTGGCGGCGAATGCGATCCACCGCAAGGCGCAGGTACTGAGAGAATCGCTCCGCGCGCACGCCGGTATCCCAGTCGTTGCCGCCGAACCAGATCGTCACCAGATCCGGGGAAGGGGCGTCTTTGCCCCACCGAGGCATCAGCACCATATTCTGGCTCAACGTCGTACCGCCGATGGCGGGGTTGACTACCTTGACGGCGACGCCGTACTTGGCGCGCAGACGCTCGGCCAGCAGGTGGTGCCATACGACCTTGCGGTTGGCCCAGTGGCGTTCGTCAGTCAGCGAATCGCCCAGGGTGACGATGGTGATCGGCTGATGCTGCGCAAGCCTGGTGCGAAGCCGCTGTAAGCCTGGTTCGACTGCAGCGGGCGGTGCATCGTGGGGGATTTTGCGTTCCAGCATCACCTGATCGATCGTGTAGGCCTGGCTTGGGTACTCCCGCCAGTAGAACCATTTTCCAAAGAAGAAGCTGCCCAGATGGCTGGGCGCATAGCCTCGTTGGGGGTCGATCAGCGGGCCGGCCAATTCCGGGATGACATCGCGCCAGGGCACCACGATTTTCCGCCATTCCGTCGAATCGATGGGGAAGCAATAGCCATAGCGCAAGGCATAGTTGTCGCGGTCGATCAGCTCGATCCCGCCCCAGGTGCTGGAGCCGTCGCCCTTCACCCAGAAGCTGAAGCCATCGGTTTTGTCCCAATCGGCGGTTGCCTGCACGCGGCCGGTCATGAAGCCTCCGCTAGCGCCTTCGGCGAAGCTGAACTTGACCGCCCTACCGAACTTGCCCTCAACAAGCTCGGCGGTTCCGGCGCGGATTTTCTGATTCTCTCTCGTGAATTCGCCAGGCTGATGTCGGAGGGTCTCCATATCGAAGATCACTGGTTGCGATGGTGCAGCGGCGGGTACATCAGCGGGGGCATCGGCCAATGAGAGACTTGCGACCGAAAGAAGGATCAGAGTCGTGGCAGCCAGCGATGTGCGCATTGTGGTGATCCTCAGTAGGAGTATTCTCTGAGGTTATCGCAAAGCGTTGAAAAAGGGAAATCGGGGCAGGTTGCGGAGGATACGACTGGGCCCTTCGGGCCACTGCGAAGCGGCGAGGGAAGTGGAGTGCGTGGAGCGACGCACACACGTGCCTTTGGCGCGGTGCCTGGAAGTGGTTTCAGAAACGCATGGTCTTAAAGCAGTTCCCTTTTTGAGTGTACGGCTGGTTCTGAACCCTCACCCCAGCCCTCTCCCGGAGTACCGGGCGA
>JBLNDH010000613.1:0-4492 GCA_050261455.1 Bacillota bacterium | reverse complement strand
CGGCGGGCATGCCATCGGGAGGATAGGTCCCGTATTTCTCGTGGTAGAGCCGGATCGCACCGGCATACTGACGCAGGTTGCTACAGAAGGTGGCGTTTTCGGCTTCGGTCGTCTGATTGGAAAACGCGGGCAGGACGATCGCCGCCAGGATGCCCAGGATGATGACGACGATGAGGATTTCCACGAGCGTGAAGCCAGGGGCGAGTGTATCGCGGCGGCGTGAGGCGATGGTTGGCGGACGCATGGATGCCACTCCAATCGGTTTACGCATGCACGGCACATGTCCTTGCGCTGCAGCACCGGGCGGATTGCCTGATTCGCCCAGGAGTACGCGTCCCATTTCTCTGTCTATATTTACATCGGTTCTTTGGAGATGGGACTGAAGGAAAGGGTAAATTTGGGAGGAAGGGGATTATTGGACGCATGCGGGTGGGTTGGATGGGGAATGGGAGTGAAGAACGGGGGAGGATGCATGGGGGGCAGGGTCGGGGCAGAGGACGTGGCTTGGTGGGGAAGAGAACCCAGGGAACGAGTTCCCGGGGCGTTATGAGGTATCGGATGGATCGGTTGGGGAAATGCATTGCGCCGAACCCTCACCCCAACCCTCTCCCGGAGTACCGGGCGAGGGGGAAGGGGTGGAGGGGATGGTGCGGTTGCGTAAGAATCTTCGCACGCGGAGAGAAAACGAAGGGATGGGGTACAGATTGGGGAGTGGCGAATCGGCGCTGCGGGGTCCGCGAAACCGCAAGCGTATTGGGAGGCAATGCGGCGAAGGAGGCGGACAGCGCTTAGTTGCCAATTGAAAATTGATAATTCTCAATTGTCAATTTGGGGGCGGGTGGCGGCACGTTGTTATAGGTTGCCGTCGTACCAACGGGCGATGAGGAAGATGGCGAGGCCGAGGATGACGAGGAGGGCGGAGAGGAGCAGGGAGCGAACCAGATGGTCTTTGCCGAGGACGGTGTAAGCGGCGACGAAGATCAGGACGAAGCCGAAGGTGAGGCGGAGGGTTTCCTGGGAGAGTTTGTTGGCGACATAGGCGCCGATAAAGGCCCCCATGGCGATGCCGAGCGCGATCCATAGGGCGGTCGCGAGCTTCACATGGCCATGACGGTAGTATTCGATAACGGCCGGGAGAGTGACGGGGGGCAGCATGACGGCGAGGCTGGTGCCAAGGGCCTGCTTTTGGGTGAAGCCAAGCAGGAGGATGAGGATGGGGACGAGGACGGTGCCGCCGCCGAGGCCCATGATGCCGCTGTAGACGCCGACGAAGATACCGACGGCGATGAGGATGGCGGGGTTGGAGGCGAGGGTATTCACATCGGACTCCTTTGGATCAGCGTTTGATGGATTGGCGTTGAGTGGCGGCCATGTTTTCGGCATGGCCGGCGAGGCCCAGTTGCTTGATCTGGCGAATGCAGGCGGGGCGATCGGAGCGGAAGATCAGGCTGAAGAGCTTGGCGATGAGGTTGTTGAACTTTCGGCAGTCGTTGGGCTGGCTGTACTGCTTGCAGTCGGCACACGAGGCGTACTGGTTCGTTTGGCAACAGGAGCGGATCTTGCACCAGGTGGCCTTGACGTTGTCATGACAGCCAGGGCAGCGGCCCCGGAGGTAGGCACCGCAGGCACCACAATAGAGGCCACAGTATGCCACCAGCTTGGGGTCGGATGGGATCGGCTTCATGTTGCTCTTTTGTATATAGGTCTCCTGTTGGAGGCAGTAATACTCACTGACTGCGGGCGGGGCAAGGCTTGGGGCGAAGCAGGTTGACGAGGGCAGGCAAATCATCGAGAGAACCGAGGAGAGCGGGAGAGGGCGACAGATTTCGCAGCGCGGGGGTGAGCCGCAACGTCAAAAAGGGAGAGGCACGGAGGGAGGGAAGGAAGGGGTGGGGATGGTGCGGTGGCACCAGGAATCTTCGAACGCGGAGAGGAAACGAAGGGATTGGGGCATAGATGATGTGGACTCAGGATTGGCGGAGGGGCACAGCCCGGGCGCAGTGGGTCCGCAGGCGTTCTTGCACAGGGTATTCGGGCGATCTAAGCTGCCACCCAGGGATGGTGATTCGAGGGAATTGCGTGCTTGGGAGTGATTTTGCGAACGTTGAATTTCCCACGGCCACGCCGTGGGCTTTAGGGAGAGGATGTCTGTGATGTTCAAATCGGCTGAGTGGTGTTTGGCGATGGGGATGATGCTGGCGGTTCTGATTGCAGCGGCGTCGGTGGGAGGTGCTGCGATGAATGGAGGCGAGGCGGGGGATTCGCAGGATGCGGCGGTCGATCTTCGGGCGGTTCTCAGGAACTGGGCGCTGCCTGCGCGTTCGCAGGGCGGTCGAGGCACGTGTTCCGTGTTCACGATGACGGGGGCGATCGAGTATGCATTGGCCAAGCAAGAGGGCCATGGGACGCGATTGAGCACCGAGTTTTTGAATTGGGCTTCGAATGCGGCAACGCGGACATCGGCGGACGGCGGCTTCTTTTCGGATCTCTGGAGGGGCTTTGTCGCGTACGGCGTGTGCGCGGAGGCGGAGATGCCGTATCAGGAAAAGTTCGATGGGAGTTTACATCCCAGCGAGGCTGCGTTGCAGCACGCTCGCGAGGTGCGTAATGTCGGGTTGCAACTGCACTGGATCAAGCGGTGGGATGTGAAGACGGGACTGACCGAATCGCAGTTTGCCCAGATCAAGAAGACGCTGGCAGAGCATTGGCCGGTGTGTGGTGGGTTTCGCTGGCCGAAGCGGGAGCGGTGGAATGGCGGCGTGCTGGAGATGACGATGCCGGAGAATGTATTTGATGGGCACAGCGTTCTGTTGGTCGGGTTTCGCGACGATCCGACACAGCGCGGCGGCGGGGTGTTCCTGATTCGCAATTCGGCTGGGGGGAGCGACGATGGGGCGATGTCGTATGAGTACGTTCGGGCGTATATGAATGACGCGGTTTGGGTGGAGGGGAAGAAGAAGTAGGCGAAGGAGGAGCCCACGAATCTACACGAAGGTTCACCAAGGGGCGGCGGATCAACTGGATCATTGTCGATTTTGGGGAGGCGATTGCGAGGGAGAAGGGAGGCGGGGGAACTGGCCTCGGCGGGTGGGGTGTCGCGGCCGGCTGCCATAATATCGAAAGGCAGCTATTTGGCGGGGAAATTGCAGGATTCGCCTGATGGTTTCGAACAAATGCGTTCGGCTGGCGAATAGATTGCCATGGGCGTGATGAGTTTCGCCAAATTGCTGTGCCCGCCCCGCTGGCGTGCGAAGGGGCTGGGCGCTGCGGTGGACGGATCCTCGAATAGCGGCGTCAGATTCTACTGGCGCATCTTGTCCTATTTTGGCGAGGACCGTCGCCTGATTGGGGTGCTGATCGCGTTGATCTGGGTTTCGCTGCTGGCGGGGGTGCTGGAGGGGGCGGCCGTCGGGGTGCTGACGGATGTGCTGGTGTCGTATCAGCCGAGCAGCGATCTGCCCAGCCGGCTGTTTTTGCGGCTGTTGGGCAGCGATTGGATTGCGTGGGTGGTCTGCCTGGCGATCTTCTGGTTGATTCTGCGACTAACGCACGACGTAGTGCAACTGCTGCGAGAGATGATCAATCATCGCTTGCGGTACAACGGCACGGCGCGGGTGCGTACGGAGCTTTTTGATCATCTGCAGACGTTGAGCCCGGCCTACCACAAGTCGTGCCCTCAAGGCGATGCGATCTACCGCCTGAGTACCGATGTACAAGGGTTCTTTGGCGTGCTCGATACGTTCATCGGCGCAGCCAACTCGGCCGTGACCGTTTTCGTCATCGGCGTTGTGATGGCGGGGTTCAACGGGACGATTACGGCTGTCTGTCTTTGCCTGACGCCGTTGCTGGTGTTGGCCAACACATATTTTGGGCGGACGATTCGGCGCACCAGCGCCCAATCGAAGCAGATCGATACCGAGTTGACGACCTTTATTCAGCGGGCGGTGGCCACGATCGGATTGGCGCAACTGTTCGGCCGGCAACGGACGGAAAGCGAGCGGTTCCGGGGCACGGTCGATCGCACGATCGACGCGGGGATGAGGATGAGCTGGCAGCAGCAGCTGTATCCGATGGTTCAGCGGATGATCTATGCGCTGGGGCATGCGTTCGTGCTGGGGTATGGGGGGTACCTGGTCTATCGGGGACATGCCCCCAAGTATCACGGCGAGGTGCTGCATCACACGGCGAGTTTCACGGTCGGGGGGATCACGGCAATGCTGGTGTACCTGGGGCAACTGTGGGAGCCGGTTCGGCGGATGGCGGGTTTCACGGCCGATGCGCAGAACAATGTAGCGGCGTGTGCCCGGGTGTTTCAGGTATTGGATTTGAAGCCGACGGTGGATGATGGGCCGGGGGCAAGGGAACTGGCGGTGCAGGCGCGGGTGCTGGAGTTGCGGGGGGTGGAGTTTGCGTATGTGCAGGATCGGCCGGTGCTGTGCGGCGTGGATGCGAAGATCCGGCCGGGAGAAATGGTGGCGTTTGTGGGGCCCAG
>JBLNDH010000612.1:0-4111 GCA_050261455.1 Bacillota bacterium | reverse complement strand
ATCTGTGTCGCCACCCCCGTCTCCTTGGCAACCTTCGCCACCAGACGGGCTTCCCAGATGTTGTGCGTCAACGGCTTCTCGCAGTACACGTGCTTCCCCGCCTTCATCGCCGTGATCGTGGCGATCGCATGCACATGGTCCGGCGTCGCAATCAGCACCGCATCCACGTCCTTCGCCTGATCGAACATCTTCCGGAAATCGGTGTACTCGGCCACCTTGTAGTTCGGCGTCTTCTCCGAATAGTGCTTCTCAATCTCGTCCTTCACCGGCTTGCGCCCACCGAGCCCGCCATAATAGAACGGGCTCAGATCCCACTGCTCCGCCGGATCGCACACCGCGATGATCTGGGCCTCCGCCTCATTGAACAGGTTCCGCACATTGGTTCGCCCCTGCCCACCCACGCCAATGATGGCGATGTTCACCTTCTCGCTCGGCGCCACGAACTTCGCCCCGCCCAATACATGGCGTGGCACAATCGTGACCGCAGCCGCCGCGGCGGCCGTACCTAAAAACTCCCGACGGCTCAACAGTTGCTTGGCCTGTTTCTTGTTCATAGCGCCTCTCTCACCCAGAAAACTCGGTTGTTTATACCTGTGCGGCCAATCGGACCATCCTCATAATACCCATCGCACTTGGCCCGACGCGCACCCACCATACCTACCGCTCAGTATGTTACCGCATTTCCCCCGCCATCCAAGCTCTTGCCCGTGAATACGCCCTCCGCAAACCTACTCCGTTACTCCTCCCCCTTTGTCGCTTTGTCGCTTCGTCGCTCTCCCAACCAAGCAACCCCTTACCGCTGAAAGATCGGCAGCAATCGCAACGGAATGGACAGCGCCAAACACGCCATCGCGGTCGAGTAAAACCGTCCCCTCCGATCATCTCCCCCCGCCTCCCCCGGCTTGCTCCGCCAGCTCCCATCATCCTTCCGCTGCACCGGCATTAATTGCTCATACGTCCGCTTCCAGATGATTGGCCAAACCGGATCCCCCGCCTCAAATGCCGCTAGCGCCACCGCATACAGGCCCTGATACCAGAACGGCATTTCCTGCCGCATCGGCCGCCCGACAATGAACCACAACGCCGCCGATGCTTCGTCCCGATCCGACTCGTTGAGCCAATACATGCTTAACAACGCCACTGCACTCATCGCCGCCGACGGCTCGTCGCTGGGCGTATACGCAAACCCGCTCTGCTCAACGCGATAGCATCGCAGCACAAATCCCATCGCCCGGTCGAACCGCTGCTTGGGCACGATCAATCCCACATTCTGACAGGCCCGCATCGCCATCAGGCACCACCCCGTCACCGCCAGATCACTGTCCGATGCCTGAGACTCGTTGTGCCACCCCCCCACCGAATCGTGGTCCTTCTTGACGTCCTGCTCGGCGAAAATCACCTTCAGCGCACTTTCCAAGGTCATGCGAACCCTGGCCCGCTGGCGTTCCTCGGTTTCCGTGCCATACACCTCCGCCAGCGCAATCGTCACCAGGCAGTGGCTGAGCATCTGCCCCCCATCCCGGCCATAGTACCCCCCTTCCGGATTCTGCTTCAGCAGCCAATCCACCGCGCTGCGGACCACCAGACCATACTTGCCCACATCCGGCGTATGGCCCGACGCCAAAAACGCCAGAATCGCCAGCCCCGTCATCGCATGAGCCGGGCCCGCCGCATCAAACGAGCCATCCGCCTTCTGCTGCTTCTGCAGAAATGCCAGCCCCCGGTCGATGGCGCCATCCAGCCCCGGCGGATGCGTCTCCCGCAAAGCCTCCGCCGCCATGATCGGATGAACCATCATCGCAACGACCAGCACCATGCAGATCGTGCGGCGGCAACCCAGAGATGAACCGGTAACCTGATGCATCACTTTCCCGAGGACTGCTGCTGACTCTTGCCCAGAAACTCAAAATACACCCGCAACGCATCCTGATATCCCGCTGGATCCGACTGCCCTGCCGGCGCACTCAGCGCCTCCGGCTGCCCAGGCCGCAGAAAACTCCATTGATGCAATCCGGGCAACATCTCCATCAGGGATCCAACAGATCGAACAACCGTCGGCGGCGGCGCCGGCGTGTTCAAGAGCGGACGATACCCCGGCGTGAGCGACAGACGCGCACTGGCCGCATCATGCACCGCCCCCTGCCAGGCGCGTCCCAGCGCCAGCGACGCCGTCTGCTGATGGCCTCTCGCCTTGGACACATCGGGCGGCTGCTGCGCCAAGGATTGAGCCGCCGCCTCGGCAAACCACCGCGCCGATACCAGCGGATCGCTTTCGATGATGCCGTTCTGCGCTTCGCGGAGCCGCAATTGAATGCCTTCGATCGCCGATCGAACCGCCGCGGCCGATCGATCCACGGCATCCTTGTCGGCAGTATGCATTGCTTTCTGAAGGTTCTGCAGCGACGGCTGCAACTGTCCGACTATCACGGAGATGGCGCTATCCGCCTCGGGCCGAAACGACCGCAAATCCCTGGCCATGCGTTCGGCAGCCTCTGTGGAAAGAACGCTACCGACTTCCACAAGCTCCTCCTCCGCATCCCAGACGGCCCGCGTGGCCTGATCGACATTTCGTTGTGCCACGGCGTGGTTTTCCGGACTGGCTTGGTCTGCGGCTCGACTCGCCTGCTCAGCTTGAATCACCGCCTGGCGATACATCTCCGCAGTTCGCACCGCCGACGCCAGTTGTTGCGGCATGCGTGCCAACTGCTCCTGGACCTGCTGGATTGCCGCGGTAGCCCGGCCGCGCGAATCCGCATTGGCGGCAAGACTCGCCCGCAGGTCGTCGGTCTCGTCGATGCTGTAGATTCGCTCCGCCACCTGCTGCTGTTGCTCGGACAAACGCTGCGCCGTTGACGTATCCTCCACGTTCAAGGTCGTGGTCTGCCGATTGAGGGTCTGCTGTTCGCCGGAGACATCGTCGATTTGCCGTACCCGGTCCACCGCGCGGTGAAGGTCCTGAGCTGCCGCTGAATCACCGGACTCCTTAGCCACCTGCGACAGGAGTTGCTTGTCAATCGCCTCAGCCGACGCGTAATCCCGTTCCGCGGTGCGGGCACTGGCACGCATGGCCAATTCCTCGGCACTGCTTGCCGGTGCGGGTTTGCTGGCGGCGAGAACACTTTCGGGTTGGGTGGCCCATTGTTCCAGGCGATTGCGAGCTTCCCGAGTGGGTTTCCCCATGCCCTCTGAATCCTCTGTCGCAAGCGACCTGGGCGCCAAGCGGCGCAATCGATGCTCTTGTTGCAAGACCGCAAGTATCTTGGGGAACTCGGGACGGACCTGTTGGAACGGATCGTACTCTCGCGAGAACTGCGCCAAGCGGCTGGCCACCCGACTGGCAAGCTGCAGATCGCTGGCAATGGTCATGTCGCCGTCCATTCGCACAGCCTCGACCGACGAAGCCGAGGCAAATCGTTCCGGAAGCGGGGACGGAGCCCCATCGACCTGTTGAATGGCGGCAAGCCATTGGGTGGCTTCCTTCGCAAAGTCGATGGGAGCAGTGGAGCGGATCAGGCGATTGGCGGATTCGATCTTCCGTTGCAGCGCCGCTTCCAGGTCCGGCGCCTTGGGGTTTAGCCCCAGATCCTCGATGGACCAGTTGACATCCTCCTGCACCCGGCGGAGGGTTTCTTGAAGTCGCTGCAGCGAGGCCTGATCGACGGGCTGTGAGGTCGGCGGCGTATGGAGATTAGCCAGGTCCGCCAGAATGGCAGCCGCCTGCTCACTCTCACTGATTGTCTTAACCCGGGACGAAAGCTCCCCGGCAGTCCGTAGGATCTCTTTCAATGGGACGGCCAGGCTACGCTCGGTATCCCCCCGCGCATCGGCACTCGTTACTCGCTCACAAGCCGATGCTTGCACGCGGGAGCGATCGACACAATCGGCCAAGACAGTCGTCTGCTCGGCGGAAGCACTCTTGGCACACGCCCGCAACAGGGATTGGTGCAGAAGGAGACTGGCCTCAAGTCCGCCGGCCATTCGGCTGCTGGCTTTGACTCGGGCGGTGATGTATTCGGGGCCGGCGCCATCGGTTCGCGTCGCCGTCTCCAGCAGTTCCGCAGCCCGTTGCAGCTCATTATGCGCGGTAGCCGCCAGCAGGGCCGATTGTCGC